>NZ_JAHBDP010000003.1:0-15072 GCF_019956495.1 Pseudomonas sp. BF-B-26
TTCAACAATGATGTCGACTGACACTCCCTCTTCGCGAGCAAGCCCGCTCCCACAGGGATTGCGTTTTATTCGACTTTACCGGCGCGGGCCAGGACGGCGTTGAGCAGCACATCGGTGCCCTGACGCACATCTTCCGGCAACACATCTTCAGCTTCGTTATGACTCAAGCCGCCAACGCACGGGATGAACACCATCGCCGTCGGGCAGAACCGCGCCAGATGAATCGCATCATGCCCGGCGCCGCTGACAATCGATTGCTGAGCGTAGCCCAGCGCGTCCACCGCCTGCTGCACCGCCGCCACGCATTCGGCATCGAAGGGTGTTGCCGGGCTGATCCAGTGCGGCGTAATCATCAGGTTCAAGCCTCGGCTATCGGCAATCGCCTGAAGCCGCTCGCGGACTTGCTGCTCCATCGCCTCAATCGCTTCGTCGCGGTGATGACGCAGGTCGACGGTGAAATTCACCAAGCCCGGAATGGTGTTGCGCGACGATTTATTGATGCTCAACTCGCCGACGGTGGTCAGCCCTTCAGGGGTGAAATCACTGGCCAGGCCTTCGATGGCCTGGATCATTTGTGCCACGCCATACAAGGCGTCTTTGCGCAGCGGCATCGGCGTTGTACCGGCGTGGGCGGCCATGCCTTCGACCCGCACGTCGAGCCAGCGAATCGCCTGGCCACCGCTGACCACGCCGATGCTTTTGGCGTTGTCTTCGAGGATCGGACCTTGCTCGATGTGCGCTTCAAAGTACGCATCCACCGCGCCGCCCAACGGGCGCTCGCCGGCGTAACCGGTGCGTTGCAACGCCTCGGCAACGCTGATGCCGTCGATGTCACGCACCGCCAGCGCCGCGTCCAGTTGCATGATCCCGGTGAACACCGCCGAGCCGAACATCGCCGGGGTGAAACGTGCGCCTTCTTCGTTGGTCCAGACCGCCACTTCCAGCGGCTTGCGGGTCTGGATGCCGAGGTCGTTCAGGCAACGGACCACTTCCAGGCCGGCGAGTACGCCGTAGACACCATCGAAACGTCCGCCTTCAGGTTGGGTGTCGAGGTGGCTGCCCATCATCACGGGCGCGGCATCGGGGTCGGTGCCGGCGCGGCGGGCGAACAGGTTGCCGATGGCGTCCACGCTCAGGGTCATGCCGGCTTCGCGGCACCAGTGGGAAAACAGTTCGCGACCGGCCTTGTCTTCATCGCTCAGGGCCAGGCGGCAGCTGCCGCCACGGGCGGTGGCGCCGATTTCGGCCATGTCCATCAGACTCGCCCAGAGGCGTTCACCGTTAATTTTCAACATGAGTTACTCCAGGAAATACGTTAATTAAGCGTTAGCCATTTCGAGGCGTTCAGCGCTGGCATGGCGACGGGCAAGGGACAGGACACAGATCAGCGAAGTCGCGGCAATCAGGCTGTAGAACACCGCCATCGGCCACCATTGGCCGGCGAATTTGTGCGCCAACAGAGTGCCGATCAGCGGCGTCAGACCACCGGCCACGGCGCCGCAAATCTGATAGGCCAACGAGATCGCGGTGTAGCGCACGCGGGTTTCGAACATGCCGCTGACGTAACCGGCGATCACCGCATAGAACGACGCCATGCACACCACCGCCAGGGCGATGCCGAGGATGATCAGCGGCGCCTGTGCCGAGCTGACCAGCACAAACATCGGGTACGGCGAGGCGATGGCCAGCAACGACACCAGGCACAGGAATCGGGTGGCGCCCATTTTCTCGGCAACCCACGCGGCCAACGGTTGAATGCAGAACTGAATGATCGCCACCACAAACAGGCACTCAAGAATCAGTGAGCGCGGCAGTTCGAGTTGCTGGGTGGTGTAGGCGATCATGAAGGTGTTGGTGAAATACACCCCGGCGATCCCGAGGGTGTTGGCGCCGATGCACAACAGCAGCGGACGCCACGCGGTGCGCAGGACTTCCATGACCGGTGCCTGCTCCTTGCGTGTGCTTTTGCGGGCCAGTTCACGGCTGGCGAGGAACTCCGGCGACTCATTCACCCCCAGACGAATCGCCAGGCCCACCAGCAGCAACAACGAACTGGCGAGGAACGGCAGACGCCACCCCCAGCTCATCAGGTCTTCTTCCGGCAGACGGGTGACTGCGCTGAAGGCCAGCAGCGACAGGATCAAACCGGCCGGGCTGCCGAGCTGCGCAAAGGAGGCGAAGAAATTGCGTCGACCTTTCGGCGCATGCTCCCCGGCCATCAACACCGCCCCGCCCCACTCGCCACCGACGGCGATGCCCTGGACGATGCGCAGCAGAATCAGCAGCACCGGCGCCGCTGCGCCGATTTGTGCATAGGTCGGCAGCAAGCCGATGCAGACCGTGACCACGCCCATCATCAGCAACGTGATGATCAGCGACTTTTTGCGGCCGATGCGATCGCCGACATGGCCGAAGATAATCCCGCCCAACGGCCGCGCAAAGAAGCCCACGGCGAAGGTGCCGAAGGCGGCCATGGTGCTGAACAGTTTGTCGTCGGAGGGGAAGAACAGAGCGCCGAACACCAGCGCGGCGGCGGTCGCGTAGATGTAAAAGTCGTACCACTCGATCATGGTGCCGATAAAGGCTGCGGCTGCCGCACGGCGCGGCTGAGGCGAAGCTTGGGGCTTCATGGGTCGGTCTCCTTTGGTTATTTTTTTGGCAGGAGTGAAACTGCAAAATCAAGGCGCTCTGACGGCGCCTGTCTGGAGATGATTTATCGTCTCGGGGCTATGATTAGTCAATTTTCTATTTATTATGCAAACTATTACACCAGCTTATAATCGAGAGCCGCCATGGCCGAACGCGATGTACAACGCCTGCTCAATGACCGTCTGGACTGGAACCTGCTGCGCACCTTCCGGGTGATCGGTCAGGAGCTGAGCATCAGCCGCGCCGCCGCCCGCCTGCACCTGACGCAACCGGCGGTGAGCCAGGCATTGAAGCGTCTGGAGGAGCAACTGGGTCGACAACTGATCGCCCGTCGCGGGCCGCGGTTTGCCCTGACCGAAGTCGGCGAACAGATCTTCGAACTGGCCGGGGAAATCTACGGGCAGATGTCCCAGGTCAGCAGCGTGCTCGAGCAACCGGCCGACGAAGTGATCGGCAAGGTTCGCTTGCTGATCATCAGCCGGATCTTTTCGGAGCGCTTCGATGACTTCCTCGCGGACTTTCATCGCCAGCATCCGCGAGTGGATCTGGAAGTCGACGTGATGCGCAGTTCCGACATCGTCAGCGCCCTCCAGGAAAAAACCGCGACCCTCGGCCTGAGCCTCAATCGGCGCCCGCAACCGCGCCTGGAACAAAGGCTGTTCCTGCGTCAACGCTATGCATTTTTCTGCGGTAAACACCATGCGCTGTTCGGCCAGCAGAACGTGGCCGAAGGGGATTTGCAGCGGGAGAATTTCGTCAGTTTCACCAGCGATCAGATCGGCGGCATGCTCTCGCCGCTGACGATTTTTCGTGATCAGCAAGGCTTCAGCGGACGGATCGTCGCCTCGTCACCGAGCCTGGAAGAAGTCCGGCGACTGGTGATCGCCGGGTACGGGATCGGCTGTTTGCCCGAGCACGTGGTGGCGGCGGACGTCGACGCCGGATTGCTCTGGCGCCTGCCGCCCCACGAAGGGATTGCCGATGTGGACATTCATTTACTGTGGAACCGCGAGCAGCGCATGAGCCGGGCCGAGATGATTTTTCTCGAGAGCCTGCAACAGTGCTTGCTGGACTGAGTGGCCCGATCAGAACAACGGCAGGCTGTAGCTGACCACCAGGCGGTTCTGGTCCGCATCGCGCGACGCTTCACTGCGCGACATGCCGTTGCGCCAACCCAGTGCGACGTTTTTCAACGGCCCGCTCTGGATCACGTAGTCGAGGCTCAGGTCGCGCTCCCATTCCTCTTGTTCAGGCCCGGCCACCGTTTTGATTCCGCTGCCTGAGAGGTACATCGCCGAAGCCTTGAGCCCCGGCACGCCAAGGGCGGCGAAATCGTAGCTGTACTGGGCGAAACCGGTACGCTCTCCGGCGCGGGTGAAGTTCTGGATGTAGCGGTCGGTCAGCAGGTAGACGCTTGCGCCGCCAGCACCTTTGTCCGGCAAACCACCCTGGTTGAGCTGCACGAATCCGCTGTCACTGGACACCTGCTGATAACCGGCCATCAGCGCGTGAGCGCCGATGCTCCAGGTGAACGCCAGGCTCCAGGTATTGTTGTTGATCTTGCCGTCGCCGTTCTGCGTATAGCCGCTGGTGCGGTAGCCGCTGGCCCGTCCGCTGGCCGAGTCATTGGCGCCGTCGGCGGAGGTATTGAAGTAGCGCAGATCGGTTTTCAGCGCGCCGAAATCCCCCAGTGTCAGGTTATGCACCAGACCGGCGAAATGCTGTTGGTAATAGTCTTCGAGATTGGCGTAGTAGTACTGCGCCAAAAGCGCATCGGTGACTTTGTAATCGACACCGGCAAAATTGAACGCGTTGCTTTCCCGAGTGCCGCCGGCCACGGCCAGGCCGGTACTGTCGCTGGAACCACGGCCCGTGGCGTGTTCGAGATGGCCACCGGTCAGCGTTAGATGCTCAAAGTCATTGGAGACGATCTGCCCACCCTCGAACGTCTGCGGCAGCAGCCGTCCGTCATTGGCCTGCAGAATCGGCAACTTCGGCGTCAGCGTGCCGTAACGCATTTCAGTCTGGGCAACGCGCATCTTCGCCGTCGCACCGAAACGCGACCATTGCTCGGCGGCGCCGTTGCCATCGTTGGGGATCATCGAACTGCCGACATGGCGACCATCACCGCTGTCCAGGCGAATACCCAGCAACCCTAGCGCATCGACACCAAAGCCGACGGTGCCTTCGGTGAATCCCGACTGATAGTTGAGCATGAAACCCTGCGCCCATTCTTCGGTTCTGGAAGGGTTCGCGGCGCCATCGCGATTATCGTTATTGAAGTAATAGTTACGCATCCCGAGGGTCGCTTTACTGTCTTTAATAAAGTCCGCCATGCTTAACGGACTGAATAGCGCACTGCCGATCGCAATAAGTGCCAACGGTTGTTTGTTCATTGGTTTTGAAGTTCCTGAGCAGCCAGCTCTGGGGCTGGCTGCCGGTCATTAAGAGAGATTGATACTCAAGACACTGGACACCGGCTCGCCCGCCATTAACCGGGTCAGCAGTTGCGGCTCTGCCCGGTCCGATGCCAGCGCACGCTCGATGACGTTTTGCGCGGTGACCGGATCGAGAAACAGCACGCCGTTGTCGTCCGCCAGCACGAAATCCCCGGGGTGCACCGTGACGCCGGCACAGTGAATCGGCTGATTGATCTGACTGTCGCCACGGCCATGCAACTTGGTGGTCAGCAGGCTGGTGCCGCGAGCGAATACTGGCAACCCGGCCTCGCGCAGTTCGAGCAAGTCGGTCACCGCACCGTCCACCACGATTCCCACCGCACCGGCGCAGCGCGCCGCGCAACTGGTGACAGCGCCGACTGGAGCGTGTTGCCAGTCCCCGTCGGTGTCGATCACCAACACATCGCCGGGTTTGATCAGTGCCAGAGCCTGGTTGACCGCGATGGCATCGGCGCCCACCAGTTTCAGGGTCAGCGCACGGCCGACCAGTTTCACATTGGGCACCATGGCCCGCAGCTGCGAGTCGGCAAAGCCCTCCTCGAGAAAATGCCCGAGGGTTGGAAAACTCACCGCGTTGAGCTGCTCGATCAGCTGCGATTCATCCATGTTGCGCCTCCTTGGCAATCAACTCGGCGACGCAGTCGATTTCCAGCGACACGCCCCACAACGCCACGCACACCGTGGTGCGTGCCGGCGGTGCATGGCCGAGAAACTCGCGATACACCGCGTTGAACGGCTCCAGTTGTGCGGGATCGGTGAGGTACGCGTTGACCTTGATCACGTGGCTGAAATCGGACCCGGCTTCAATCAGGATCGCTTCCAGGTTGCGCAAGGTTTGTCGCACTTGTTCGGGGAAATCAGCGGGCTGGTCATCGAGCCCGCTCTGGGCCGGGATCTGCCCGGCGGTGAACACCAGGTGGCCACTGACCACCGCTTGGGAGTAAGGGCCGACCGGGCCGATGAAGCCCGGGGCTGACTGAATTCTGCGCATGTTGTTGAACTCCATTAATCAGGCAGCGGCCGATTTGATCGGTTTGCCGAGAGCTGGATCAGCGGCTGGCACTGCCGTTGGGACGTCGCTGATGTCTCGCTTGAAGGTCTCGGTCAGCAACAACAGCGCCACCAACGAAATCAACGCCGCGCCGATCATGTACCAGGCCACCGAAGAGCCTTTGCCGGTCGCCGCCAGTAATGCAGTGGTGACGATGGGCGTCGCCGCACTGCCAAGCAGACCGGACAACATGTAGCTGATCGACAACCCGGAATAACGCACTCGAGTGCCGAACAGTTCGGCAAGGAAAGTTGCAATCGGTCCGTAGTTGGCCGCGAACGCGGTCATCAACAGCAGGTAGCCGAAGATCACACAGGGCAACTCTTTGGTGTCCATCAACCAGAACATCGGGAACGCGACCAACGCTTCGGCGACGATGCCGGCAACGATGATCGGTTTGCGTCCGTAACGGTCCGACAGCGCGCCGAACACCGGCAACATGACGATGCACCAGGCGCAGGACAGCAACACCACGCCGAGCATCACGCTGCGGCTGAAACCCAGATTCTGCGTGCCGTACGTCAGGCCGAAGGCAACGATGATGTTGAACGACGCCCCGGTCGACATGGTGGCGATCCCGCCCAGCACCACTTGTTTCCAGTACTTGCGGAAGACTTCCGCCAGCGGCATTTTCACCTGCACCTCGGCTTCCTTGACCTTGTTGAAGGCCGGGGTTTCAGAGATGTTCAAGCGGATGTACAAGCCCACGGCGATCAGCAGTACGCTGCCCAGGAACGGAATACGCCAGCCCCAGGCCAACAGGTCTTCAGGGGACAGCCACGCGGCAATCAGCAGGAAAGCCAGGTTGGCAATCATGGTCCCGGCCGGGACGCCGATCTGTACCCACGAGCCGTACAAACCGCGTTTGTTGGCGGGCGCATGTTCTACGGCCATCAGCACCGCACCGCCCCACTCGCCGCCCAACGCCAGGCCTTGAATCACCCTCAGCAGCAACAACAGAATCGGCGCCCAGATACCAATGGCCGCGTAGTTAGGTAATAACCCAATGGCGAACGTAGCGGCACCCATGGTCAACAGTGAAACCAACAACATCGACTTGCGTCCCAAGCGGTCACCGAAATGACCGAACAGTGCCGCGCCGACAATCCGGGCCAGGTAGGCCGAAGCAAACGTACCGAAGGCCAGTAATGTACCGATCAACGGATCGAAATCCGGAAAGAACACTTTGTTGAACACCAGCGCCGAAGCCGTGGCGAACACAAACAGGTCGTACCATTCCACCGTGGTGCCGATCACACTGGCCACGGCAACTTTCTTCATGCTAATTGCAACTTCCGGAGGTGCGCCGGACTTTTCTACAGGCGATAGATCGCTCATTACTGTCTCCAGGAGTTCATCAAGAACTCATATGTAATTGTTTTAACTGGCAGTAAAACGTTTGAGATAAGGGATTGTTGTTATATGTCGCCCAACTCAATGGGCGAGTTTGCAAGGCGCTTTATTATTAATAACCGAGTGTTCGGTCCGCACAATTCAATAACGGTTCTCCGCTATTTAAACGGCGAAAGTTCTCTGCTACTTGTTCAGCGATACAGTCATGGGAGGCTGCGGACGCCATGTGCGGGGTGATGGTGACGCCGGGCATTGCCCAGAGACGGTGATCGACCGGCAGCGGTTCTTGTTCGAAAACATCCAGCAAAGCGCCGCGCAGTTTTCCTCGGGCCAGGGCCTGTTCGAGGTCGTCGATATTCAGATGACCGCCGCGACCACAATTGACCAGCGCGGCGCCATTGGCGAGCCGCTCGAACGTTGCACTGCCGAGGATGCCGCGGGTTTCGCTGGTCAGCGGCAACAGGTTGATCAGCAATTCCAATCCATCGAGAAACGGGTTCAGTTTTTCCGCACCGGCGAACGTCTGTACGCCCGGCAAGTCCTTGCTGCGGCGCGCCCAGCCACGCACGTCGTAACCGGCGGCGGCCAGGTCCTGGGCAATCGCGCTGCCCAACGACCCAAGCCCCATCACTCCGATCTTGAACTGCCCCGCCGCCCGTTGCAGCGGCCGCTCCCAACGCTGGTCCTGTTGCTGCAACAGCACCTGATCGAAGCCGCGGTGATAGTGAATCGCCGCCCAGCGCACGTACTCGGTCATGCCTTGGCGGTGGCCGGGATCGACCACTCGGCAGATCGGCAGATCCGGGCACGACGGGTCGTGATCGAGGTGATCGATGCCGGCGGCCACCGAGTGAATGACTTGCAGGTTCGGCAATGCGGCGAGGCTGCCCGGCAAGGGAAACCAGCACGCGGCAATCTGCGCGTATGCAGCCTGCGGATCATTGGCCAGAACTGCCTTGAGTTGCGGCGCACTGCGGGCAAAGGCTGCCTGCAGTTGCTTGAGCAGCAGGTTGTCGCGGGACAGCAGAACCATGGTGTTGGTGACGGTTTTCACGATAAGTAAGACTCGCGCTGGGATTCGATCAGGGTCAGGGCGGCCTCCCAGGCCAGGTCGATGATGTTGTCCTGCTCATCTCGGTCAAACTGCTCGGCGGTGTGTGCACAGACTTCCGGGGATGGGTAATGCAACGCCGAACCACCGGACAACGCCGCAACTTGCGCCTGACAGGCACGCTCCAGGAAGTGAATCTCCTGAAACGCCTGGGCCACGCCGGAACCACCGACCAACAGTCCATGATTGCGCAGGATCATCGCCCGGTGCGGCCCCAGATCGGCAATCAACCGCTCGCGCTCATCCAGCGACAGCGCGATGCCTTCATAGGTGTGATACGCCAACTTGCCGTAGAACTTCAGCGCGTGCTGACTGATCGGCAGCAAGCCTTGCTTCTGGGCGGCTACCGCCATGCCGGCAGCCGTGTGAGTGTGAATCACGCAGTTGAGGTCCGGGCGGGCCATGTGGATCGCCGAGTGAATGACGAAGCCGGCGGCGTTGACCCGATGACCTTCATATGCCGGGTCAACGACTCGTCCGTCCTGATCGATACGCACCAGGTCCGAGGCGCGCATGCGGTCGAAAATCACCCCGTAGCGGTTGATCAGGAAATGATGCTCAGGCCCCGGAATTCGCAGGGTGATGTGGGTGTCGATCAGGTCGGTCATGCGAAAGTGCGCGACCAGGCGATACAGCGCAGCCAGCTCGCAACGGGCTTGCCATTCAACCGGGCCGATGTGTTCAGGTTTACTCACGAATACACCTCTTTAGCAGCGTGGGTGACGACCGGGTTGGCGCGCAGGCGGGCCAGGCCGCAAACACCGATCAAGGACAGGGCCGAGAGCAAGGTGAAGAACACCGCCAACGGCAACCATTGTCCGGAAAACTTGCTCGCCAGCAGCGTGCCGATCAGCGGCGTGGTGCCGCCGGCCAGCGCGCAGCTGAGTTGGTAGGCGATAGAAATGCCCGAGTAGCGCAGGTGCACCGGGAACGCCTGGGTCATGTAACCGGCGATCACCGCGTACAGCGCTGAGAGAATCACCACCGCCAGTGCAATGCCGACAGTCATCAACACAATGTTCTGTGTGCCCACTAGCATGAACATCGGGTACGGCGTGACCATGCACAGCAACGCGACGAGTTTGAGGAAGCGGCCTTCGCCAATACGCTCGGCCAGCAATGCGGAGAGCGGTTGCGAGAGCAGCTGAATGACGGTCACCAGGAACAGGCAATCGAGAATCGTCGAACGTGCGATGCCCTGATACTGGGTGACGTAGGTGATCATGAAGGTGTTGGTAAAGAAGAACCCGGCCGAACCGATGGTCACGGCAGCGGCAGCAAACAGGATCTGCCGCCAGCAGGTAAGGATCACGTCCTTCACCGGGTACTTGGAAGTCTCGTTGTTGTCCCGGGCCTTGGCGAATTCCGGCGACTCGTGAACCCCTGAACGGATCATCAGGCCGACCATCATCAACACACCGCTGGCGAGAAACGGCAGACGCCAGCCCCAGGCGAGGAAGTCCTCTGGCTCAAGGGAAGTCACCAGACGAAAGGCGATCAACGCCAGCAACAAACCGGCCGGGCTGCCGAGTTGCGCGAATGATGCATAGAACGTCTTGCGCTTGGCCGGTGCATGCTCGCTGGCCATCAACACCGCCCCGCCCCACTCGCCACCGACCGAAATGCCCTGGATCAAACGCAGCACAATCAGACCGATCGGCGCCCAGATACCGGCGCTGGCGTAGCTCGGCAACAGACCGATTCCGGCGGTCGCCAACCCCATCAGGGCCATGGTCACCAGCAGCATTTTCTTACGACCGAGGCGATCACCCAGATGACCGAACACCATGCCGGCCATCGGGCGAGCGATGAAGCCGACGGCGAAACTGCCGAACGCTGCCAGGGTACTCATCACCGGGTCGTGGCTGGGAAAGAACACTTGCCCGAGCACCAGCGCGGCCGCCGTGGCATAGATGTAGAAGTCGTAGAACTCGATGGTCGTGCCAATGAAGGCTGCCGCCGCCGCTCGACGCGGTTGAGGGGTAGTGTGCATGCAAGGACCCTGTGTATTTATAGTTTTGGGCAGGTACTGAAGGCTGTTTACGGGTTGCACTCTGTGGCGCTTGTTAGCTTTATCGCTTCCGTGCCAGGATTAGTCAATTTTCAAATTCTTATCTTTACTATTAGCCCTGCTACTACCAGGAGTTTTATGCCCTCCACTTCTAACCCTTGGGTCGGTCGCCGCTTTCTGAATGACCGCCTCGACTGGAACCTGCTGCGCACCTATTTGGTGATCGGCCAGGAAGGCAGCATGAGCCGGGCCGCCGCGCGATTGCACATCACGCAGTCAGCCGTCAGCCAGGCACTGAAACGGCTGGAAGAACAATTGGAATGTGTGTTGATTGCCCGTAGCGGGCGACGGTTTGATCTGACGGAAACCGGGGAGGAAGTCCTGCGCATTGCGGCGGATATTTACGGAGATATTTCACGACTGGGTACGGTGGTGGAAAGTCGTAACGACGACGTGGTCGGCAAGATTCGCATCCTTACCGTCAGCGGCGTGCAAGCACGGCATTACGACGAGTTCCTCGCCGATTTCCACGAAACCCATCCGAAAATCGAGTTTGAAGTCGAAGTGATGGGCAGCTCGAACATCATCAGTTCACTGCTGCAAAAGACGGCGACCGTTGGCGTCGGGCTGTGCCGTTTACCGCAGCCGCGACTGGAGCAGCGAGTACTGTTTCGTGAGACGTATGCGTACTTTTGTGGGCAGCGTCATCGGTTGTTCGGGCAAGAGAATCTGACCCTGGAAGAGCTTGCGGCGGAGAACTTTGTCAGCTTCACCAGTGACCAACTCGGGGGCAATCTTTCACCCCTGACATTGTTCCGCGACCAGCAAGGCTTTACCGGCAAGATCGTCGCTTCATCGACGAGTTTCGAAGAGATTTATCGCTTGATCTGCTCAGGATTCGGCATTGGCTGCCTGCCGACGCACCTGGTACGAAGGGATGTCGAGCAAGGTTTGCTCTGGCGCTTG
Source organism: Pseudomonas sp. BF-B-26 (assembly GCF_019956495.1). Taxonomy (NCBI): domain Bacteria; kingdom Pseudomonadati; phylum Pseudomonadota; class Gammaproteobacteria; order Pseudomonadales; family Pseudomonadaceae; genus Pseudomonas; species Pseudomonas sp. BF-B-26. The sequence continues at coordinate 11,601 of NZ_JAHBDP010000003.1, forward strand.
CCGCCGGAAGATGGGGTGGTGGATTTCGATATCCAGCTACTGTGGAATCGCGAGCAGAAGATGAGTCAGGCCGAAACCGTGTTCCTCGAAAGCTTCCAGCACATGCTCAGTATCCGTGAGCCTGTGCTGTGAAGCCTTGATCGAGATTAGACGTGAGGGTCACCCGGTGCTTTGCTCGGTGTAGCGTATTGCGGCTTCAAGTGACCGTCCTGATCGAGTAACCAGGCATCCATGATCTGCCGCACTACGGGACCGGCGACGCGACCGCCGGCCTCACCGTTTTCGATCATCACCGAGATGACAATCTTCGGATGTTCGGCCGGGGCAAAACCGACGAACAAGGCGTTGTCGCGGTTACGCTCCAGGGTTTTCGCCCGGTTGTAACGCTCGCCCTGTTTGATCGCCACCACTTGCGCCGTACCACTCTTGCCGGCGATGCGGTACTGAGCGCCCAGCGCTGCCGCCCGCGCAATCCCGCGAGCGTCGTGCATTACCATTTGCATGCCGTGGTTGACCTGCTCCCAGTCACGCGGGTCCTTCAACAGGATGTTTGGAATTGGGTGCTCATCCACTGGCGCAACACCGTCCACCGTTTTGGCCAGGTGCGGCCGGTTCCACACACCTTTGTTGGCGATCAGTGCAGTAGCCTGGGCGAGCTGCAATGGAGTGACCTGCATATAACCCTGGCCGATGCCGAGGATCACGGTCTCACCCGGAAACCATGCCTGACGGCGCGTGGCACGCTTCCAGGCTTGCGATGGCATCAGGCCCGCAGACTCTTCGAACATGTCCAGCGAGACTTTCTCGCCGAGGCCGAACATGGCCATGTAGTCATGCAGTCGGTCGATGCCCAGCTTGTGGGCCAGGTCGTAGAAGTAGGTGTCGTTGGAGCGCATGATCGCCGCGTCCATGTCCACCCAGCCATCGCCGCTGTGGTTCCAGTTGCGGTACTTGTGATCGAAGTCCGGGAGTTGGTAATAACCGGGGTCGAAGACACGGGTCTGCGGGGTAACGACGCCGGCGTCGAGGCCGGCAATGGCCACTTCCGGCTTGATGGTCGAACCCGGTGCGTAGAGACCGCGTAGTACTCGGTTGAACAGCGGCCGGTCGATGGAGTCGTGGAGCGCTGCGTATTCCTTGAAGCTGATCCCGGTAACGAACAGGTTCGGGTCGAAGCTTGGCTTGCTGACCATCGCGAGCACTTCGCCGGTCGACGGATCGAGTGCGACCACCGAACCGCGACGATCACCCAAGGCTTCCTCGGCGGCTTCCTGAAGTTTGACGTCGAGGCTCAGTACGATGTTTTTGCCTGGGATCGGATCAGTGTGCTTGAGCACTCGCAGGACCCGGCCCTGAGCGTTGGTTTCGACCTCTTCGTAACCCACTTGGCCGTGCAACTGCGACTCGTAGAATTTTTCGATGCCGGTCTTGCCGATCGATTGAGTGCCACGGTATTCCACCGTGTCCAAAGCTTTGGATTCTTTCTCGTTGATGCGGCCGACGTAGCCGATCGAATGCGCAAAGTGCGCGCCCATCGGGTAGTGGCGAACGAATTGCGGCTCTACGTCGATCCCTGGCAGACGGAACTCGTTGACCGCCAACACCGCGATTTGTTCTTCGCTGAGCTCGTAGAACAAGGTGACCGGCACGAATGGATGTCGGGTCTGCTTCATTGCCTTGTCGAACAGCGCTCGATCTTCTGTCGGCAAGTGCAGGAGGCTGACAACTTCATCCAGCTCCTCTTTAACATCGGAGGCGCGTTCGCGGGTGATGGTCAGGTTGAAGCTGGGACGGTTGTCCGCCAGAACCACGCCGTTGCGGTCGTAGATCAATCCGCGCGTGGGGGTAATCGGCAGGACGTGGACCCGGTTGTTTTCAGAGATCGTCGAGTGATAATCAAATTCGACCACCTGCAGGACATACATGCGCACGACCAGCGCGCAGGTAATGGCAACAACGAACAGGGCGCAAGCCATCAGTCTTTTGTTGACCAGGCGCGTCTCTTTTTCGTGGTCCTTGATGGGTATCGGTTGGGGCATTTCTGCAGCAGCTCTTTGACTTAAAGGGGGGCGCCAATCCGTAGACTTGAATTCAGTCCGTTAAAAAAACGAGCTGCACCATACCAAAAACCGGACGGTCATTTTAATGCGATTTCCTCTAACGGTTGTCCTTGAAGGCCAAAACGACGGTCGGCTTTTTTTATAACTCGTGCGTTTTGCTCAAGATTGATATTCCCATTCATGCATTTTTCTTGAAGAAGGGCCTGTAGATACTGGGTGCATGTCATTCCGTTTGGTTTTTTTGGAGTCTTTCATGCATCCACGATTTCAGCGTTTACTGGGTTCCAATGGATTTTCCATTGGGCTTGAACTGCCGCTGGATAACGATTGGTCCAGCGATGGGCAGCGACAGCGAATTGCCGAGGAGCGGCCGTTTGGTGTTCCGGACCTGAAGCAGCACGCCGCTATGGCAAGCCTCGCAGACAAGGCTGGTTTCAGTGCTCTGTGGGTACGCGATGTGCCGGTTTATGATCCCGAATTTGGTGATGCGGCACAGGTGTTCGAAACCTTTTCCTATCTTGGCTACCTGGCTGGAATCACCGACAACATCATGCTGGGGACAGCGGCGGTTGTATTACCGCTACGTCAACCTTGGTTAACGCTCAAGGCAGCCAACAGTGTTGATGAACTGAGTGATGGGCGTCTGCTATTGGGTGTGGCCAGTGGCGACCGACCTATGGAGTATCCGTTATTTGGTGTGGACTACGATCAGCGGGGAGAGATCTTTCGCGATACGGTCGAGTTGTTGCGAAGCCAAGGTGAAGGCCGCCTGCCGGAAGGTGCTCGCCTGTTACCGAAGCGAGATCAGCCGGTGCCATTGCTGGTTGCAGGTCTTGGTCAGCAATCCCCGGCGTGGATTGGCCAACATATGGATGGCTGGCTCGCCTACCCTGGCACTCCGGATGAGCATCGGCGCCGAGCGGGACTGTGGCGGGAGGTCGGTGGCGACAAACCCTACATCAGCTTCGTTCACCTGGATCTGGCGGCCAATCCTCATGCACCGATGCGACGTGTACGTTTTGGCGGCAGCTGCGGGAGGCTGGCATTGATTGATGAGCTTCAGGCTTTGCGTGACGCCGGTGTGCAGCACGTTGGCTTACATCTGCGTCGTAGCGAACGACCGGTTGCCGAGGTTATTGAAGAGATCGCTGAATACGTTCTGCCGAAGTTTCACTAACGATGCTGCTGGAACCAGGGATAGCCGATGGGCTGTCCCTTTTTTGCCACGACACTTTCTTTCGGGAAAAACAAAACCCCTACCTGCATACGCAGATAGGGGTTTCGGAATTTAATCTTGACGATGACCTACTCTCACATGGGGAAACCCCACACTACCATCGGCGATGCATCGTTTCACTGCTGAGTTCGGGATGGGATCAGGTGGTTCCAATGCTCTATGGTCGTCAAGAAAT
>NZ_JAHBDP010000004.1:0-14200 GCF_019956495.1 Pseudomonas sp. BF-B-26
ACCACTCAGGCGCTGGTGATGCTGGCTCGCAAGCTTGCTCGGGTGGTATTCGCCTTGCTGAAAGGGCAAAGCGAATATCAGCCAAAAGCCAGTTGAGGGCTTTCCCTCAACCATAGAATCTCCCACAGGTGATTAATGGTGTTCATAAAATAGTGTGGCCACATCAGATCCCCTGTGGGAGCGAGCCTGCTCGCGATGAGGCCATCAGCAACACCACAACAATCAAGCAGAAAAAAGGCCCGCATCGCTGCGGGCCTTCTTTTTATAGCGGGGTGGAGCAGGGGATTTAGCCCGCCACCAACACCCGAATCGCTTCCAGCCGCAGCGCAGCCTTGTCGAGCATGGCCAGGCCTTGCTCGCGTTGCTTGCGCAGGGCAACCAGTTCGCTGTCGCGCACGGTCGGGTTGACCGCTTGCAACGCGGTCAGGCGCGCCAATTCTTCGTCGGTGTCGGCGGCCAGGCGACGCTGCGCCTCAGCCACGCGCTCGGCGTGACGCGGGAAGATCTTCTCTTCACCGGCGTTGATCCGTGGCGTCAGCTGATCGCGCTGGGCCTGGATGAACTTGTTGGCGCTGGCACGCGGCACGCTTTCCAGCTGATCGTTAAGGGTTTCGAACGACACACGGGCCGACAGGTCGTTGCCATTGGCATCGAGCAGGCAGCGCAGGGCGGCCGGCGGCAGGTAACGGCCCAGTTGCAGCGAGCGCGGGGCAACCACTTCGCTGACGTAGAGCAATTCCAGCAACACGGTGCCGGGCTTCAGCGCCTTGTTCTTGATCAGCGCCACGGCGGTGTTGCCCATGGAACCGGACAAGACCAGGTCCATGCCGCCCTGAACCATCGGGTGTTCCCAGGTAATGAACTGCATGTCTTCGCGAGACAGCGCCTGGTTGCGGTCGTAAGTGATGGTCACGCCTTCGTCGTCGCCCAGCGGGAAGCTGGCGTCGAGCATTTTTTCGCTCGGCTTGAGGATCAGCGCGTTTTCCGAATGGTCTTCGCTGTCGATGCCGAAGGCGTCGAACAACGTTTCCATGTAGATCGGCAGGGCGAACTGGTCGTCTTGCTCAAGGATGTCCTCGACCAGTGCATCACCTTCGCCAGCGCCGCCGGAATTGAGTTCCAGCAAGCGGTCACGGCCGGTATGCAGCTCGGCTTCCATGCGTTCGCGCTCGGCGCGGGCTTCGTCGATCAGCGCTTGCCACTCGCCGTCGTCGGCATTTTCCAGCAGCGGCAGCAGGCGCGGGCCGAACTGATGCTGCAGGGCGTTGCCGGTCGGGCAGGTGTTGAGGAACGCGTTCAGCGCTTCGTGGTACCACTGGAACAGGCGCTGTTGCGGGCTGGTTTCCAGGTACGGCACGTGCAGTTCGATGATGTGCTTCTGGCCGATCCGGTCCAGACGACCGATACGCTGCTCCAGCAGGTCCGGGTGCGAGGGCAGATCGAACAGCACCAAGTGGTGCGAGAACTGGAAGTTACGACCTTCACTACCGATTTCCGAGCAGATCAGCACTTGTGCGCCAAATTCTTCGTCGGCGAAGTAGGCGGCGGCGCGGTCACGCTCGAGGATGTTCATGCCTTCGTGGAAGACCGTGGCCGGGATGCCGGAGCGCACGCGCAGGGCGTCTTCCAGATCCATGGCGGTTTCGGCGTGGGCGCAGATCACCAGCACTTTGGTGCGCTTGAGCATCTTCAGCGTGTCGATCAGCCACTCGACGCGCGGGTCGAATTTCCACCAGCGTTCTTCTTCGTTGGCGTCCGGCTGGGCCTGGAAGCTGACTTCCGGGTACAGCTCGGCGTGATCACCCAATGGCAATTCGAGGTATTCGTCGGGGCATGGCAGCGGGTACGGATGCAGTTTGCGCTCCGGGAAACCCTGCACGGCGGCGCGGGTGTTGCGGAACAGCACGCGGCCGGTGCCGTGTCGGTCGAGCAGTTCGCGGACCAGACGGGCGCTGGCTTCGGTGTCGCCATCGTTGACGGCGGTCAGCAGCGCTTCGCCTTCGTTGCCGAGGAAACCGTGAATGGTCTTGTGTGCTTCAGGCGACAGGCGCCCCTTATCCAGCAGCTCCTGGACGGCTTCGGCCACCGGGCGATAGTTTTCGCTTTCGGCGCGGAAGGCGTGCAGGTCATGGAAACGGTTCGGATCGAGCAGGCGCAGACGCGCAAAGTGGCTGTCCTGACCCAGTTGTTCCGGGGTTGCGGTCAGCAGCAAAACGCCGGGAATGACTTCGGCCAGTTGTTCAACCAGCGAGTATTCCGGGCTGGCCTTGTCTTCATGCCACACCAAGTGGTGCGCTTCGTCGACGACCATCAGGTCCCAACCGGCGGCGAACAGCGCGTCCTGGGCCTTCTCGTCTTCCACCAGCCACTCGAGTGCAACCAGCGCGAGCTGGGTGTCTTCGAACGGGTTGGCGGCATCGCTTTCGATAAAGCGTTCTTCGTCGAACAGCGCGACTTGCAGGTTGAAGCGGCGGCGCATCTCGACCAGCCACTGGTGCTGAAGGTTCTCCGGAACCAGGATCAGCACGCGGTTGGCGCGGCCCGAGAGCAGTTGGCGATGGATCACCAGACCGGCTTCGATGGTTTTACCCAGACCCACTTCGTCCGCCAGCAGAACCCGCGGCGCAATGCGGTCGGCGACTTCACGGGCGATGTGCAGCTGGTGCGCGATCGGTTGCGCACGCACGCCACCGAGGCCCCAAAGCGCGGACTGCAATTGGCGGCTGGTGTGTTCCAGGGTGTTGTATCGCAGGGAGAACCAGGCCAGCGGGTCGATCTGCCCGGCGAACAAGCGATCGCTGGCCAGACGGAACTGAATGAAGTTCGACAGTTGGGTTTCCGGCAGGGTAACCACTTCGTTGTGCCCGTTGAGGCCGTGGTAAACCAGCAGGCCGTCGATGTCGTCGACTTCCTGTACGGTCAGTTTCCAGCCTTCGAAGTGAGTGATCGAGTCACCCGGCGAAAACCGCACGCGGGTGAGGGGCGCATTCCGTAGCGCGTACTGGCGAGTCTCGCCAGTGGCCGGGTAGAGCACGGTCAACAAGCGGCCGTCCTGTGCCAGAACGGTGCCTAAACCCAGCTCGGCTTCGCTGTCACTGATCCAGCGTTGCCCCGGTTGATACTGCTGCGCCATGCTGCCTGACTCCCACCTTGAAAAAGCGGGCTATCTTAACGGAATGAGGGCTTCAGGGCCAAAGGACTCTCATAAAAACTCGCAGTCTTACGTTAGTCCAATGATGCAGCGCTTGCAGGTCGGGGCACCTATTCGTGCCAAAAGGGTCACAGTTTGCGACCGATGGCTCAAGTCGGCATCCCCGCAGCCGACAGCCTGCTGACAGGAGACCAATAATTATGCTGCTACCGATGCTCCCCTTGAGTGCCGTGCCAATCACCTCACAGCAGGATCCGATTCGCCAGCGGCCGGATATTCCGCCCGTGGTGCCGGTGCAGGAAAGCTCCAACGAAAGCACCATCGACCTGCAGCAGCGCGATCCGGAAGAGGCGGCGTTTCAGCTGCGCGAGGAACAGCGCCGCAAGCAGGAGCAGCAAAGGCGCCGCCGTGAAGCAGATGAAGATCCTGAAGAACACCTGGCGATTCCCGGTGACGAGCTCAACGCCGACAAAACCGTGCCCGTGGCGCCATTGATGGAAGATCAGCCACGGCAGGGTTTGTGGGTCGATATCCAGATTTGAACCCATGGCTGGTCAGCGCTGCCATCAGACCGCATTATTGGCACATCCTTGCCTGCACACGCGGCCACTGAATTTCACTCCAAGCGATGCACTGAGCACCATGAGCCAAGACGACAAGCTGATCGACCTCAACGCCGAACGCGCCAAGCGGGTTCATGACCTTAATGAAAAGCGCCTGAACGAAGTGCGCCAGGCATTCGAGCACGCCATGCCGTTGGGTAAAGCGAAGAAAAAGCCGAAGAACAAACCGAAAAAGCGTTGAAACACCCTGTATCGATTGATGCAGGTCAGTTATTTCCCCTCCTTTACGCCCAGTCTCGGGCGACATTGATCCCGGTCAATTTCTTCTCCTGCCTGATTGGTTAACTTAGCTCCATCGCAACAAGGCAAGCGCAGGAGGCCAGTCATGTTTTTCGACAACGTGGTGATCGCCGGAGTGCTGACAGTCGGCCTCATGGTTCTGTTTTTTGCAGGGTTTGGATTTTTTATCTGGAAAGATTCGCACAAGCGCAAACCGTAGGTCTTTCTGGAAGCAATGAGCACGCAAGGCATTTTGGGCAACTTCGGTTGCCCTTTTTTTTGCGTCTGAAAATCTATCCAAATACGCCGACCCATTGTAGGAGCCGAGCTTGCTCGCGATGGGGCCATAACATTCAACATCCATTTTGCCTGTAAGGCCGCTATCGCGAGCAAGCTCGGCTCCTACAGGTTTTGTGGTGTTTTGAGTTTCCGGTGGGCAATAAAAAGGCGCGAACCTCACGGAACGCGCCTTTTTCGTTGCAGCGATGTATCAGCTACCCAGTGCCTTCGACGCCAGCCAGAACAGGCCGGCCGACAGGGCCACTGTGGCTGGCAGGGTCAGGATCCAGGCCAGCAGGATGGTTTTGACGGTGCCACCCTGGAGGCCGCTTTTATTGGCGACCATGGTGCCGGCCACGCCCGAGGACAGGACGTGGGTGGTGGAAACCGGCAGGCTGAAGATGTTGGCCAGGCCGATCATGCCCGCGGTGGTGATCTGTGCAGACATGCCTTGAGCGTAGGTCATGCCTTGCTTGCCGATCTTCTCGCCGATGGTCAGAACCACACGCTTCCAGCCAACCATGGTACCCAGGCCGAGTGCCAGAGCGACCGCCAGAATCACCCAGAACGGGGCATATTCGGTGGTGGTGGTCAGGTCTTTGCGTAACTTGTCCAGGTCAGCCTTTTCACGGGCAGCGAGACCAGGAAGCTTGCTGACTTTCTTCGCCGTGTCGTCCAGGCAGAGCAGGTAGCGACGCACTTCGATGCGGCTTTCCGCCGGCAGCGAGTGGTAGTCCGCTACACCTTTAAGGGTGCCGAGCAGGGCGGTGATGGTCGGTTCGGTCTGTTGCGGATTGCAACGGAATTTCTCCGGCAGGTCGCCTTCCACGCTTTTGCCCAAGGCCAGGAATTCACCCAGCGTATCGGCATTGCGCTTGTAGAACTGGCTCAGGTGCAGGGTCGCGTCGCGAGTCCGTTCGATCTGGTAGGTTGTGCTGCCCAGGTCGAGTACGAACTGCGCCGGCACGATACCGATCAGCACCAGCATGATCAGGCCGATACCTTTCTGGCCATCGTTGGAACCGTGCACGAAGCTCACGGCCATGGCCGAGATCACCAGTACCAGACGGTTCCAGAACGGTGGGTGCTTCTTGTCATCGAGCTTGCGGCGCTGGTCCGGTGTCTTGTGCATCTTCGACAGCGGACGCCACCATTTCAGTCCGATGAGGACCAAAGCGGCAACGAGGAAACCGGCCATTGGCGAGAACACCAGGGACGCACCGATATCGATCGCTTTCTGCCAGTTCACGCCATCAGCCAACGGAATATCGTTGATCAAGGCGTTGGCAAGGCCGACACCGAGGATCGACCCGATCAGCGTATGGGAGCTGGAAGCCGGGATACCGAAGTACCAGGTGCCCAGGTTCCAGGTGATAGCAGCGGCGAGCAACGAGAACACCATGGCCAGCCCGTGACCGGTGTTCACATTGATCAGCAGCTCTACCGGCAGCAGGTGGACGATGGCATACGCCACGCCGACACCGCCCAGCAGCACGCCAAGGAAGTTGAACACACCGGAAAAAAACACCGCCAGATGGGGCGGCATGGCTTTGGTGTAGATAACAGTGGCCACCGCGTTAGCGGTGTCATGAAAGCCGTTGATGAACTCGAAGGCGAGGACAAAGGCCAGGGCGAGCAAGAGGCTCACAAGCACCCAAGCATCTAGTCCGCTGAATAAATCGATCATGAAGGTTTTCTGACCCGGTCGTAAGGGGGCGCGATTATGCCAGAAAAGACTGCTAATCAATGCACTTGCTGCTCATCGGTAACATTCTTCAACGAATTAATTTTCGGCAACGGCCCAAGCCCCAGGTTTTTACTGGGTTTTGTAAGTCATTGAATTTCTTTGAAAAGGCCGCAGGCACAAGGCGTTCTCTCGTAGGAGCAAGAGGTTTTAACGCTTGTGTGAAATATCTGAAAAGAGGGCCAGAGATGCGCCATTTACCTCATCCGGTGGGTGAGGTGGCCGCTGCCCGCTGGTAGCGGGCGCGAAAGGCATCATCGATACATCCCGTTTTTAACGGGCGCAGACGCAGACCCTTGAAAGGATTCAGGCCGAGGGCTTATGGCTCTTCGGCTTTGAGTTCCTTTTCCATTTTCTGCAATTCTTGAGTGAAAGCCTGATCCTGAACGGTGGCGCGTTTACGCCAGGGTTTGCGTTCCGGTTCGGGCTGAGCGGCGTAGGTGGTGACTTCCCCGCCGTAAACTTCCTTGTAACGTTGTTCCTGGCGCTCAAGTTCCGCGCGCAGTTCGTCTTTCGTCACAGTGCTACCTGATTGAGTTGAGATAAATTCTGGTGAAACGACTGCATCAAATGTATTTGACCACGCTCGTCGAATGGAACAAGGCCCGTAAAGGCATCATTTTTTACGGCGTTGCGATCAATTACTTCCATGTTGCAGGCGGCCACGGCACCAGAGATAAACAGCTGACGTAGCATCAGTTTCCTGTTTCAGCGAACACCTTGGCGAAGCATATGAAATGAGTGTCAGGCGTTTGCTGCGGGTAACGGCGATGGAACATCGCGCTACCGGGCGGCGGAATCGGCAATTAAAAACCGGTCGCCACTGAATTTCATTATAGCGGTCGATTCGAAGAACACTATCGCCAAAGAGTTAAAAGTGGGTCTTGATGTGTGATTGTTTTGTTACTCGCAACTTTATACGGCTAATAGGTGGTTCTGCGGCACGACGTTACAGTGATGCCTTTCTGACGCCATGAAGTCGAACAAGTTAGGACATTACATCGAACCTTCTAGTTTGCGTCAGAGCCAGTGTAAAAAACTGGTGCAGGCAAGCCCGTTCAATAAAATCGAATCGGCGGGTCCGATTGCGATTATCGGTCGATGGTTCGATAATCGCACGGTGTTGGCTGGCCGGGGTTGTGCGAGGGACCGGCTGCCGCTTGTAATAGCCGCTGAACCGTGTGGGAAAAGGACCTTTTATGAACGATCAAATGCGCAATTCCTTCGCTTCAGTGGCGCCGCCGATCGTTGCCTCGCCCGCCAAGCGGATCCAGGCACTGACCGGCGACCCGGATTTCATGACGTCCTTGGCCCGAGGCCTGGCTGTGGTGCAGGCGTTCCAGGAACGCAAACGTCACCTCACCATCGCCCAGATCAGTCATCGCACGGAAATCCCCCGCGCCGCTGTGCGACGTTGCCTGCACACGCTGATCAAACTCGGCTACGCCACCACCGACGGCCGAACCTATTCGCTGTTGCCAAAAGTACTGACGCTTGGCCATGCCTATGTGTCCTCGACGCCGCTGGCGGTTTCCGCTCAGCCCTACCTGGACCGCATGAGCGAGCAACTTCATGAAGCTTGCAACATGGCCACTCTGGAAGGCGATGACATCTTGTACATTGCGCGTTCGGCCACCACCCAGCGACTGATTTCCGTCGACCTGTCGGTCGGTGGACGTCTGCCCGCCTATTGCACGTCGATGGGGCGGATTCTTCTCGCAGCGCTGGACGATACGTCACTGCGCGAGTACCTCGACCATGCCGAGCTGCAAGCCAAGACCAGCCGAACCCTGCACACCCCCGAGGCGTTGCTCGAATGCCTGCAAGAGGTGCGGCAGCAAGGCTGGTGCATCGTCGATCAGGAACTGGAACAAGGTCTGCGCTCGATTGCCGTTCCGGTGTACGACGCTTCCGGCCAAGTGGTGGCGGCGCTAAACGTCAGTACCCACGCCGGCCGAGTCAGCCGCAACGAGCTGGAACAACGTTTCCTGCCTGGCCTTCTGAGCGCGAGTCGCGACCTCAGCGCGCAACTCTTCGCCTAAGCTGTTCGATAAACGCACAGAGTCGCGTTTATCGAATTGACGCTCTTTCCCTTGGATCATTAATGTCGCGGCAGCGTCATCCGGCGCTGCTGTTCTCGCTCCATTGCCGGGCGACGACCCCAATAATAATGAGAAGAGGCACCTCCCATGCGTACGTTTCCCGACTGTCGCTGTTCCCATCGGTTCCCCTGCCGGAACCGCATCGTCTGATTCCGACCCCTTTTCTTGTGACAGCGTCAGCCGCGGCTGACACCTGTTCGACTGCGTTCTTTGCGTGGAATAAAAATAATGAACCAGCCCCAGTCTGCTGTAGGAAACTGCCTCGACGTGCAGTCCTTCATCAATGCTCAACCCATTTCGCGCTACCAATGGCGAGTGGTGATCCTGTGTTTCCTGATTGTTTTCCTCGATGGCCTCGACACGGCGGCCATGGGTTTTATCGCGCCCGCCCTGTCTCAGGATTGGGGCATCGACCGCGCCAGTCTCGGCCCGGTGATGAGCGCGGCGCTGATCGGCATGGTCTTCGGTGCACTGGGTTCTGGCCCATTGGCTGACCGCTTCGGGCGAAAAATCGTACTGGTGGGCGCGGTGCTGTTGTTCGGCGCGTTCAGCCTGGCTTCGGCTTACAGCACCAACGTCGATCAGTTGCTGGTGCTGCGATTCCTCACCGGCCTGGGCCTTGGTGCCGGTATGCCGAACGCCACGACGCTGCTGTCCGAGTACACCCCGGAGCGCAAGAAGTCCCTGCTGGTGACCAGCATGTTCTGCGGCTTCAACCTCGGCATGGCGGGCGGCGGTTTCATTTCCGCCAAACTGATTCCGGCCTTTGGCTGGCACAGTCTGCTGATGATCGGCGGGATTTTGCCGCTGATCCTCGCCGTCGTATTGCTGTTCTGGCTGCCGGAATCGGCACGCTACCTCGTCGTCCGCAATCGCGGCACTGACAAAGTGCGCAAGACCCTGGCGCCCATCGATCCAACCGTCGTCGCCCAGGCTTCCAGCTTCAGCGTGCCGGAACAGAAAACCGTGAAGGCCCGCAATGTGTTCGCGGTGATCTTCTCCGGCACATACAGCACCGGCACTTTGTTGCTGTGGCTGACCTATTTCATGGGGTTGGTGATCGTTTATCTGCTGACCAGTTGGCTGCCGACGCTGATGCGTGACAGTGGCGCGAGCATGGAGCAGGCGGCATTCATCGGCGCGTTGTTCCAGTTTGGCGGGGTGTTGAGCGCGGTGGGCGTGGGCTGGGCGATGGACCGGTTCAATCCGCACAAGGTTATCGGCATTTTCTATCTATTCGCCGGGGTGTTTGCCTACGCGGTAGGGCAGAGCCTGGGCAACATCACGCTATTGGCGACGTTGGTGCTCGTGGCCGGGATGTGCGTCAACGGCGCGCAATCGGCGATGCCTTCTCTGGCGGCGCGGTTTTATCCGACGCAGGGGCGGGCGACCGGGGTGTCGTGGATGCTCGGGATTGGCCGCTTTGGCGCGATTCTCGGCGCATGGATGGGCGCAACGCTGCTGGGGCTGGGCTGGAACTTTGAACAAGTGCTGACAGCGCTGGTGATTCCAGCGGCATTGGCGACCACGGCGGTGGTGATCAAGGGCATGGTCAGCCATGCGGATGCGACTTGAGGACAGGCTTCTGATTTTTCGTTGAGCCTGCGACCCTCATCGCGAGCAGGCTCGCTCCCACAGGGGAACGCGGTCAACTGTGGGAGTGAGCCTGCTCGCGATGCTTTTAAGGATCGATAGGTAGGCAACAATGTGTTCGATAAACGAACACTCAGTCGATTATCGGATTGTTTGGCGTTTTTCAGGGGCTTACTCTTCAGTCATTCCGGCGCTGCGCATCGCGCCTTTTTCTTCCACTGTCGGTTCATAACAAAACGGGAGCCTGCCCCATGGCTGAAATCCTTTCGCTGCACGACGCGGTGAAGCAATTCGTTAACGACGGCGATACCGTCGCGCTCGAAGGCTTCACTCACCTGATCCCTACGGCGGCGGGTCACGAAATCATTCGTCAGGGCAAGAAAGACCTGACCCTGGTGCGGATGACGCCTGACCTGATCTACGACCAGTTGATCGGCGCCGGTTGTGCTCGCAAGCTGATTTTCTCCTGGGGCGGAAACCCGGGCGTCGGTTCGCTGCATCGCCTGCGTGACGCCGTCGAGAAGCAGTGGCCCCACGCGTTGGAAATCGAAGAACACAGCCACGCCGACCTGGCCAATGCCTACGTCGCTGGCGCTTCCGGCCTACCGTTCGCGGTGCTGCGTGCCTACGCCGGCTCCGACCTGCCGAAGGTCAACCCGCTGATCAAAACCGTTACCTGCCCATTCACCGGTGAAGTATTGGCGGCCGTGCCTTCAGTGCGCCCGGACATCACCGTGATTCACGCGCAGAAGGCTGACCGCAAAGGCAACGTGTTGCTGTGGGGCATTCTCGGCGTGCAGAAAGAAGCGGCACTGGCCGCCAAGCGCTGCATCGTTACCGTCGAAGAAATCGTCGATGACCTCAATGCTCCGATGAACTCCTGTGTGCTGCCGACTTGGGCCTTGAGCGCGGTCTGCCACGTCCCTGGCGGCGCGCATCCGTCCTACGCGCACGGCTACAACGAGCGCGATAACCGTTTCTACCAGGCTTGGGACCCGATTGCCCGCGACCGTGACACCTTCACCGCGTGGATCAACGAGTACATCCACGGCTGCGCTGACTTCAGCGAGTTCCAGGCCAAACTGGCCGCTGCTTCGGAGGCCAAGTAATGACTTACACCACCAATGAAATGATGACTGTCGCCGCTGCCCGCCGTCTGAAAAACGGTTCGGTGTGTTTCGTCGGCATCGGCCTGCCGTCGAAAGCCGCCAACCTGGCGCGTCTGACTTCCTCGCCGGATGTAGTCCTTATCTACGAATCGGGTCCGATCGGTGCCAAGCCGAGCGTACTGCCGCTGTCGATCGGTGACGGTGAGCTGGCGGAAACCGCTGACACCGTCGTCCCGACCGGTGAGATTTTTCGCTATTGGTTGCAGGGCGGGCGCATTGACGTCGGTTTCCTCGGCGCCGCACAAGTCGACCGCTTCGGCAACATCAACACCACCGTGGTCGGCGATTACCATCAGCCGAAAGTCCGCCTGCCGGGTGCCGGTGGCGCGCCGGAGATCGCTGGCTCGGCGAAAAGTGTGCTGATCATCCTCAAGCAGTCGGCGCGCTCCTTTGTCGACAAACTCGACTTCATTACCTCGGTCGGCCATGGCGAGGGCGGTGATTCGCGCAAGCGTCTCGGCCTGCCGGGCGCCGGTCCGGTCGGCATCATTACCGACCTGTGCATCATGGAACCGGAAGCCGGCACCCATGAATTCGTGGTCACCGCGCTGCACCCGGGCGTGACCCGCGAGCAAGTGACCGCGGCTACCGGTTGGGCAATTCGCTTCGCTGAGCACGTTGAAAACACCGCCGAGCCGACCGAAGTCGAACTGAAGGCGCTGCGTGATCTGGAAGCCCGCACTGCCGCGGCCCACGGCCAAGCACCGGGAGAAGCATGATGCGTGACGTTTATATCTGCGACGCGATTCGCACCCCCATCGGCCGTTTCGGCGGTGGCCTGTCGGCGGTTCGCGCCGACGACCTGGCCGCCGTGCCGATCAAGGCATTGATGGAGCGCAACCCGTCGGTGGACTGGAACGCAGTGGACGAGGTGTTCCTCGGTTGCGCCAACCAGGCCGGCGAAGACAACCGCAACGTGGCACGCATGGCGTTGTTGCTGGCGGGCCTGCCGGAAACCATTCCGGGCGTGACCCTCAATCGCCTCTGCGCCTCGGGTATGGATGCCATCGGCACTGCCTTCCGCGCCATCGCCAGTGGCGAGATGGAGCTGGCAATTGCTGGCGGCGTCGAGTCGATGTCCCGCGCCCCGTTCGTGATGGGCAAGGCCGATGCGGCGTTCTCGCGCAACATGAAGCTGGAAGACACCACCATCGGCTGGCGTTTCATCAACCCGTTGATGAAAGCCCAATACGGCGTGGATGCGATGCCGCAGACCGCCGACAACGTGGCTGACGATTACGAAATTTCCCGCGAGGATCAGGATGCTTTCGCACTGCGCAGTCAGCAGCGGACAGCCGCCGCGCAAGCCTCAGGATTTTTCGCCGAAGAAATCGTTGAAGTGCGGATTGCCCACAAGAAAGGGGAAAGTGTCGTCAGCCAGGATGAGCATCCTCGCGCCGACACCACCCTGGAAACCCTGGCCAAACTCAAACCGGTCAACGGTCCTGACAAAACCGTCACCGCCGGCAATGCTTCCGGGGTGAACGACGGTGCCGCGGCGTTGATTCTGGCCTCGGCCGATGCCGTGAAAAAGCACGGCTTGACCGCCCGCGCCAAAGTGCTGGGCATGTCGAGCGCCGGTGTCGCACCCCGGGTGATGGGTATTGGCCCGGTGCCGGCGGTGCGCAAATTGACCGAACGTCTCGGCCTGGCTGTCAGCGATTTCGACGTGATCGAACTCAACGAAGCGTTCGCCAGCCAAGGCTTGGCCGTGCTGCGTGAACTGGGGCTGGCGGACGACGCGCCCCAGGTCAATCCGAACGGTGGCGCCATTGCCTTGGGCCATCCGTTGGGCATGAGCGGCGCCCGCCTGGTACTGACCGCGCTGCATCAGCTGGAAAAGACCGGTGGCAAGAAAGGTCTGGCGACCATGTGCGTCGGCGTTGGCCAAGGTCTGGCTTTGGCGATCGAACGGGTCTGACACGCGGCGTAACTAATAAGAACTGAGGAACTGCTCCATGACTGACAAGCCTGGTTACCGCCGCCCGCAAGAGGGCACCCAGCCGGATTACCTGCACCCGGCCTATCAATCCACCAATCGTCGCTCGCCGTCCAAGCCGTTGGTGTTTTTGCCCCATTCGCTGTCGGAAATTACCGGTCCGACCATCGGTGCCGAGCGCATTCAAGCGCAGGACAACGACCTGACTGCCCAGCACAAGGGCGAGCCACTGGGCGAGCGCATCATCATTCACGGCCGCGTGCTGGATGAAGACGGTTTGCCGGTGCCGGGGATTCTGGTGGAGATCTGGCAGGCCAACGCTGCCGGTCGCTACAACCATGATCGCGACCTGCACGATGCACCGCTTGACCCGAATTTCACCGGCACTGGCCGCACCGTGACCGACGCCGATGGCTGGTACCAATTCCAGACCATCAAACCCGGCGCCTATCCGTGGGGCAACCACCACAACGCATGGCGCCCGGCGCACATCCATTTCTCACTGTTCGGGCCGAGTATTCTGACGCGCCTGGTCACGCAGATGTATTTCCCGGGCGATCCGCTGCTGGCGTATGACCCGATCTACAACTGCGTACCGGACACCAGCGCCAAAGAACGTTTGATCGCCAGTTTCGACCTGGAAAAAACCATTCCTTCCTATGCCCTCGGTTATCGCTGGGACATCGTCTTGCGCGGCCGCGAAGCCACGCCGATGGAGAAATAAGATGACGCTGAACGCGACCACATCCCACACCGTCGGGCCGTATTACCACATCGGTTTGACCTGGCTGAACCGCGAAGACCTGACCGTCGAACAAACCCTCGGCGAGCGCGTGGCGATCACCGGGCAAGTCATCGATGGCAACGGCGACATCGTCAACGACGCGATGCTGGAAGTCTGGCAGGCCAACGCCGCCGGCAAGTACGACCACCCTGAAGACGATCAGGACAAACCCCTGGACCCGAACTTCGAAGGGTTTGGCCGGGTGCCGGTGGATGCCGAAGGGCGCTTTCGGTTCACCACGATCAAGCCCGGCACGGTGGAAGGCTTGAACGGTACGACTCAGGCGCCACACTTGGTTGTGCTGGTGTTTGCTCGCGGGTTGGTGAAGCACTTGCTGACGCGGATTTACTTTGACGGCGAACCGGCCAACGTGGCGGATCCGCTGCTGGAATGTGTGCCGGCTGAACGTCGCGGCACCTTGCTGGCGAAGCAGGATGCGTGCGGTGTGTACCAGTGGAATGTGATCCTGCAAGGCACCGACGCCGAGACGGTGTTCTTCGATTATTGAGAACACCGCAAATCCCCTGTGGGAGCGGGCTTGCTCGCGAAGGCGGTGTGTCAGGCAGCATCTGTATTGACTGACATGACGCCTTCGCG
>NZ_JAHBDP010000005.1:0-13849 GCF_019956495.1 Pseudomonas sp. BF-B-26
TCCCAGATCGAGCCCCCAAGCATGAGGGCCAGACCGATATAGAGCAGCCAACCGCTCCGCCAGCCATAAGCCCGCATCAAAAACACCGCAGCCAAGACCAGGACAGGGCCTATCAGGCCGAGTGCAGTTCGCTGCCACTGCCGATGTTTGAGCCAGCCAAGGGAATTGACGAGCAGCGCCAGGGCCGCAAACAAGGGCAGTAGCGTGGTGATGAACAGGCCTTCCCACTGGCTCAAAAAGCCCAGACCGATTGCAGCGCCTAAGCTAGCCAGAGCAGGAAAACACGCGGCGCAGCCTAGGGCTGAAACCAGCACACCGACGGAACTGGCTTTGTCACCGATCCGCGTGAACAGATTGAGAGGATTTCTCATTGGTATTTCCTCCTATTGCTTGATGGTAGATGGATAGCCGGCATCCTCGGTCGCCTTGGTCAGGGCCTCGGAGTTGGTCTTGGCATCGTCGAAGGTCACGATGGCTTCGCGTTTCTCGAAACTCACCTCGGTCTTGGTCACGCCCTCGACCTGGGTCAGCGCTTTCTTGACCGTGATCGGACAGGCGGCGCAGGTCATGCCCGGTACCGACAGGGTGACGGTTTGGATGGCGGCCCACACCGGGGAAACCACGGCAATGAGCGCGAGAGCGGCAAACAGCTTTTTCATGGGAGACTCCTGCCTGATCAGTAAAACAACGGGAGGATGTAGGGGAAACCGAGCGCGACCAGCACGAGTGCCATCACGAGCCAGAAAATGAACTTGTAGGTAGTTCGTACCTGCGGAATTGCGCAGGTCTCACCGGGTTTGCAGGCTTGAGCCGGGCGGAAAATGCGCCGGTAAGCGAAGAACAGCGCCAACAATGCCGCGCCGATGAAAAACGGGCGGTAGGGCTCCAGAACGGTGAGATTACCGATCCAGGCGCCGCTGAAGCCCAGGGCAATTAGCACCAGCGGGCCCAGGCAGCAGGTGGACGCAAGGATCGCCGCCAGACCTCCAGCGAGGAGTGCACCACGGCCCTTTTGTGATTCAGACATGGGTTCAACCTTTCGAATGTTTGATCGATGGGTTAAGGTTATTTCCGTAGTCAGGTACGGAGTCAAGCGGTATGAAAAACACTGCGGAAAGCCTGACCATTGGCGTCTTTGCCAAGGCAGCCGGGGTTAACGTGGAAACCATTCGGTTCTATCAACGCAAAGGGCTGTTGCCCGAACCGGACAAGCCCTACGGCAGCATTCGTCGCTACGGCGAGGCGGATATTGCACGGGTGAAATTCGTGAAGTCCGCACAACGGCTGGGCTTCAGCCTCGATGAAGTGGCCGGACTGTTGCGGCTCGATGACGGTACGCACTGCAATGATGCGCGTGTGCACGCCGAGCAGAAGCTCGAAGACGTGCGGGGGAAACTTGCGGATCTGCGGCGGATCGAGTTGGTCCTGGCGCAGTTGGTTGATGACTGTTGCGCGAGCCACGGGACGGTTAGCTGCCCGCTGATCGATTCGCTGCATGGAATAGATAGCCACGAAAACTTCGCGCCTTAGCCTACGATTTCCCGTTTCATTGCCCCCCTGTTTGTCGGCTTGAACAGGAAAAGAGCGGCGCTCAATGAGCCCCGTTGACTGGCCAAACCTACGGTCTGCTTTTAGCCACGCTCTTACCCTACAGAGCCGAGAGTCCTGATCACTTCGAATGCAAATGATTGGTCAGTTGCAACGCAAATGGGTGGTCAAGTGGGGTGCAATTTCGCAGTTTTTGAGTGTGAGCGCGTCAATCAGCGGTTAAAGGGGATTAAGGTCTGAGATGCAAGGCGGTGTAGTTCGGACGCTTACGATTTTCTTGCCCATCACGTCGACCTGCGTCAGCAACTGCGCGGCCAGTGTGCGCAGTTGCTCAGCTGTCAGTTGGTCGAGATTGGGCGAGGAGTTCATGCTGCTGATTGTGCCAGAGCAGACGCTCTGCGCAGATACACCGATGGGCTAATGGCCGGTGCTACAGCACTGTGATCGCGCCGCCCGCACCGACCCGCTGCCAGGGCAGCCCCAGTACCAACGCCTGAAGTTGCTCGGTGTCGAGTTCAACTTCCGAGCCGTGGCGGATGCCTGGCCAGTGAAACTTGCCCTGGTTCAATCGCCGCGCGGCCAGCCAGATACCCACGCCGTCATGCACCAGGACTTTCATGCGGTTGGCGCGGCGATTGGCGAACAGATAGGCGCAGTGCGGCTTCGCCGCACCGAACACCGCCACCACGCGGGCCAACGCGGTTTCAGTGCCCGCGCGCATATCCATGGGTTCGGTGGCGAGCCAGATACTATCGATACGGATCACTGGGCGAGCCCCCGGACAAAGCGGGCGCATCCTTCAGGATCGGAAGCTGGCCATTTCACTGTGATCGATTGCTCGCCCAGCGGTAGCTCGATAATCACAGCTGGTTCAACTGGTCGTTTTGGCGTAACTCTCGCAGGAACGAACGCCGGCAACGCCGCTGGCAGTTGATCTCGATAAAGCGGTAGCCACTTGCGAATGACGTTGGCATTGATGCCGTGGCGGATGGCAACGCTGGAAACGGTCGCACCGGGTTGCAGGCACTCCTGAACAACCTGGGCCTTGAACGGTTTGGGGTAAGAGCTTCGTTGGCGCATGGAAATCCCGGCGATAAGGGCTATCGCGTCCGCTTAAAAATACGCGGACACCATCGTCCTTAATGCTGGAGTTCGGAAGGTGAGTTGGCCGGACGGATACCCCGCCTCTGCACTCAAGATCCGAGAAACGATCCGTAGACGTGCCTGTACGTCTTTCAGACCTTTCAGCCAGTTATCAAATTCATGGGTAGTGATGATTGTGTTCATGAAGCAAGTGTAGCCGAACGGCGACACTCCAGCAACGAAAGGATGATCACTTTTTGATCAGTTCTGGTGGTGCTTCTCTCTGATAATATCTTCCAGCTCGTTCTTCCTGTCATTGAGTGCCTGGAGAGCCTGTACAGCATCACGAGTCACCTTGTCGTGTGTCATGGACAAAACCAATGCAGTGGCTAAACCCATTTCGACACAGGCGAGTAGCCCGCCTTCATATCCATAATTGCTGACACCATAGAGACCAATATTTTCAATCAAAGTCATGCCCTGGTCATCGTCAGTGAATCTAGTATGAAGAGTCACCGTCTTCGGATTGGGGTGTGCGCCAAAGTCGATGGTGCTTTCGTATAGCGCATACATCCAGGCACCCAGTACAGGGTCATGCTCATCCACGAGTTTTTGAGCGTCTTTCATAGGTTTATTGAAAGCGTTTTTGCAGGCTTTGAAGCCCTCTGGTGAGCTGTTACGACCTAACCATATGTCACACAGTGAATCGTTCTTCGACATCAGCAGGGCGTAACAAGCGGTTTCCAGTGCTGTGCGTAGGATGGGGAAAATGCCTGAAACGTGACCTGTCAGGCCAATGCGAAACCCTGTCATCAAAAGAAAACGGGCGTTGATGCGCAATAGGTGGATTATCTGATTATCGATCTCGACGTTCGGGCCGCTCACATGCTGAATCAGAAACGAATCGAGGTCGTCCATCATGGTCAGGAACGGAGAGCCAGCTTCAAGGATCTCGTCTAGGTTTTCGGTTCCGGCAGTGAGGTAGGCACGGAATGAATCATCACCATTGCTTCTGATCATCAGACCACCTCGTCTGGCTTGGACCTACGCAATTCAGCTTGGTATTTTTCAGCCTCTGCTTCGATCCGTTCTATGGTCCAACCGTTCTCTATCCACAAGGGTTCAAGGATGACTGTGAGAGCAGCATCTGCCTCTCGAAACAGCTCAATGTCATCGTTTAATCTGGTGACTATTTCCTCAAAACCACCCGCGTAAAGCACGTCCATGTTTTCACGGAAAAAGGTATGGGCGAGGTAGTTGCGGCGCTTGTTGGATCTGCGAATCAGGTCATCAAAGGCTTGCGGTACGGTCGTCACTTTCCTCAACGAGTTAACCAGAGTGCCAAACGTCTTGGAGAAATTTCCGTCAAAAAATTCTTCATACTCTGTGTCAGTCCATTCTGATTTTTTGCGAGGCAAGAAGTCGAGGAAGAAGAGGGCGTTCACGATCCCATGCTCAAGCACCTGCGCCATGTGCATGGCTGCACCGTAGTAGGCGCAGACCTCTTTGAACTGGAGGGCTTGAGGGTCAATTTCATCCATGCTGACGTTCCTAATTGAACCGTTTTAGAAATTCGTTAAGGTCACGTTCTGGACGTACACCTTTGACGCTAACCAACATCAAAACTCCGATTAATCGAGCCTCCGAAGTGGCGATTTCAGCATCCCCAAATTCTCTCCTTACGACCGGCAAAGCATGCTCCAACCACCCATTCAGAATCTCTATAGGATCTTCCTTCATGCATCCGGCGTCGAGTTCGCGTTTCTCGGTCGGGGTGATGGCTCCGAATTCTTCTGCAAGGTGGAAGGTTTGAAGGATCAACGCTCGCGCCATCCCGTGATTTTCAGGCATCTGACTGTTGGAAAATAATGCAAACCAATTCGGAAAGTGCATTCGTGTGAGCTTATTAAATTTGTCTGTTTTGGATTTTACCAAGACAACAAAAATGATTATTCCGGCCACGATTGCACCGATCAAATATTCCATTGAAAACCTCTTATAGATCCATGTAGTGCGGCGTATTTTACTTGTTTGTAAGTAGTATGCTTTTCGCGCTATCGAAAAATATCTTCGTTCATTATGCCGTTAAATAAACTGCCTTGGTAACGCTCTGCATAGAGCAGTGTTGTAACGTACCGATCAGTGCTATGCGTTCCGTTCAGCTCAAGAGGGTGGGCACCATCAGTTGCGAAAATGTTGCTTGGGTCGTGGTCCTGGATATCGTCCTCGGAAACCTTTCTGTACACAGGCTGGTAGATCGTCCCATGGTCGGCCCGCAGGTAGTACGTTGGGTACTTCGTTTCCTTGTCGAGAAGGATTGCACCGGCAGTGAGTCGAGCGGGGCCGTTTACCGTGCGAACCTTGCCATCTGAGAGTTTGTAGGTGCCATTTCGTGTGTGAAGCTCCATCACAAAGTCACCCATCGACCGAAGCGGCTTGCTGACAGGTATGCCCTTGCTCGTGATGTAAACAAGGAAAGCATCAGACAGGGTTTCTGATGACAGCGAGCTACCATCAATGAACTCAACAACTCCACCGGCCAACGCCCGTTCAAGGTCAGTGGCTGCTACCAGTAGTGGTTTTAAAGAATGGTCAGCGGCTTTTGCACGATCCAGAAGGTGCAGCATGTTCAGATCGTCCTGTCCCGAGGGAACCCTATCGGTACGTTGGACCAAGAATGACTCTTTAAAAATGCCCTGCCAGCTATCCAAGCACTCGTTTTTGGAATCCCAGATAACAAGCTGGTCCTCCAATTGCAGAGGTAAGCACGTTGAGCGGAGTGCCTCGATGAGCATGTGCAAAGGCGCGAAATAATCACCGTCCTTTTCTCGGAAGCGAACAATCAGCCCTTCATCTTTACCCGCGATCATGCCATCCAATGACCACTGACCGATTTCAGCCGTTTGGCCCGTCCAAACCATTAGAGATATTTCGGAATGCTTGGGGATGCCGTGTGCATCAAGCTTGATCAAAGCGTTCACTTCCTCCAGGTTAAGATCACAGGGAGGCGGTTGGCTCAAAGATTTTTGGCGCGGAGTTTTCTCAAGACTGTCGATGATTTTTTCATAGTCGTCTTCCCCCGTGGAGAAGCCACGGGACTCACAGAATTCTTCCCACTCGCTCATTTTATTTGGCCTTGACTGGGTAGCGATGATCGAACAGGGCGGTGTAGTTCTTGTAGAGAGCGTCATACCGCTCCCAAGACGTTGCCCCAGTCGGTGAGTAGGTCTTTATGTTGATGGTCGCGCCCTTAATCACAGTCTTGCCTTTGTACAGAACGGTGTTGGCCATCTCGTAATAGTCGATCAGCTTTTCGTCAGTGGCGTTTACGGGTACAGGGTATCTCCCAGCCCATACAACGCTGTGCTGATAGAAATTGAGGATCTTCTTCTGCGCAGGGTTTCTCTTCACACCAAGCAAATGAGCCAACAGGTTCAAGTCGTGATGCTCTGGTGGGGTAGTTCCTTGGCTAACAAGCGCCGCCTTCATCGCAACTTCCAACGATAGCCCGCAGAGCATGTGGTAGACGTGTGAACAGGCCAGGTGCATGTCGAACCCTTCACCTAACCCAAGCTCCCTAGCGGCGTCATGACCACGCCCGTTTGACATGGAAAGCCAAATGGCACCGGCAGAGGCATGAAGGTCATTGGCACGGTTCCGCCAATGATTTTGATGGCTCTTGTCGTCCACCAACGTGGGCCGTTGGTGGTGCCGGTAATTCTCATACTCTGGGAAATCATCTTCCATGTGCAGTCCCTAATGGCAGACGAAAAAAAGCCCCGATAGGCCGGGGCTTCATGCTAGCAGTTTGGAACCATCAAGCGATGGTGTAACCATCGAAAGCGGTTTTCTCAGTGATAGCCCTGATGATGTTTGGTCGGGTAGCTGGAACCTCGGAGCCGTCTGCAAGCTTGATAGTGGCCGGGTTGAGCGTTTCCTTTCCGTCGCCATCTTTGACGATCTTAAAGCCCAAGAAGGTGAAAGCTGGTTCGTCTTGGGTCAGGTTAGCAGCAGCACGACCACGGCGAGAGAACAGCTTTTCAGACTTACCATTATGCGTCACGGTGTGGAATGTCGGCTCGCCGGATGGGTCTTTCTCGCTGGTTTTGCGAGTGCCCTTTGTTTTGCTACCGGCGTTCTTCAACGCTACGTGTGTGCCTTTGATGACTTCAAGGGAAATGTCATAGGCCAAGGCTTTGAATTCGTCTTGGAACGCCAACAGAACGCGTTCGAAAGACGTGCTTTTCTTCAATTCGGCCAAGGACTTGAGGTTGGCTTTTTCTGCATCTTTCAGCTTTTTCAATTCTTCAAAAAGCTTAACCAGTTTTTCGTCATCGCCTGAAGATGCTGCAGTGGCGATTTGAGCGTGGATGTCAGTCAGGGCTGATGAAGTCGTGACAGACAGCAGGTGCTTCAAAACCTTTGCGCCCAGCTCTTTAGCAGGAGCTGCGTGGAGATCAGCAGTAACGGCAGCTTCATATTCATTTTGAGAGGCTTTGTCAGACATTCACTCATTCCTTGCGTGTGGGTAATTTTAAAACAATTAACTGAAGCTAATTGATGCGAAACCTATTGTCAAATTGTTTTGCGGGGATTTACAAAAGAAAATGATATAATTGTTCATATAACTAACAAATCTAATATGAAATATACAAAAGAAGAAGAAAGGCAAGCGCTGGCGCGAAGAAATCAAGCATCCGAAATAGATGTGGAACAGCAAGTCAAAGATATTGATGCAATGCTCGCCAAGAAAGGTTTCGCTAAGAAACTACCTGAACCAGATCCAGTGCCTCAACCAGAACAACAAGAGGTTATGAGTGGTGGTGTAAATGTTAAACGTGCCCTGCCTTTGACTAAGCTTTCCAATGAAGAAGAAGAACAGCTACCAATTGATGAGTTTATTTCAGCTCTGCTGAAAATAGGTAAAAATTACGATAGAAAAGTAATGCAGAAGAAAGACGACATACATGATGGTGTAGACCTTTTTTTCATCAAAGTAGGTCAAGAACGCGCTATTGATGTGAGTGTAAAGCATAGTGGTGATATACGATTCAATGAAGGTGATTTGAATTGCCAGATGAATCAGGACATAGTGCGGGCAGTAGCTCCCTTCAAGTTTCACCAGCCTGACACCGTGCTTGAGGTGTGGGTAGATGATTCTAAAAAGACTCCAGAAGCAATTGCTGCGCAAGAATTATTTATCAAGAACACAATTGGTACGTTGATAGAGTCTGGCGTTAGTCTCGACCGTATTATCTTAAAAAACGAGCAATTCAATTCCATTCTTGAAAAGTATAAGTCTGACGCAAAAGCGGCTAATCCAGAAGAGCCCGCTGTAGCTGGTGTTAATGTCGTGAGTCAAAACAAACCAGTTGAAAAGCCAGTTGAAACTACAACCGCCGTAGCTGAACATTCGCCAAAGGAAGTTCAAACAAAAGATGAGATTCCTGCGAAGCAGAATGTAACCGATACTCCATCTGATGAGGTGAAAACTAGAATCGAAGAGATTTTTATTGGTGAGGGATTGTTCAGAAGGGGAGACACTATTTTGGATATGTTCAATAGACGTGCAGAGCTAGAAAGAACTGAAGGATTAAAAATTCAATTATCGTTAGATGGAAGCACCTGGAACGTCACAAAAATAGGTGATGGTCAAAGAATTCCAGATAGAAAATTCCAGTTCGATACTTCTAAAATGCCTGAAAAGGATGAGTTTAAAAGGGTATTCAATTCTCTTGAAGGGAAAGGTCAGTTGGCAATCATAAGATCAGGTATGAGCCTCGGAAATTTTGATAAGCAAAAAACGAATTTAATGAAGAGTGGAATTGATTTGTCATTTTCCGATGATTACCAAGACGTAGTTGTTTCGAGAAAGATTGGCAATATAACAGAGAGAGAAACCTTTCCTCTTAGTAGCATCGTGGTTGGTAATTCAAAATTAGGGGCGGGGTTGTTCAACGCACTGAAGAATATTTCAAGCGCCGACAATCAGTATAAAGAAATAAGGCCAAGCAATGCAGCCAAAGCAGCAAATGCGGATGCATTGTTTGAGCCAAAACCTGTGGATGTTGAAGAGAGGCAAACAAGTCGAAGAAACAAACCTTCGATGTGAAAAAAATAAAGGAACCTACGGGTTCTTTTTTTTGCGCATAATTTGGGGGCTGCGAAATGGTATAATTAAAGCATTAACAAACAAATCTAAAATGAAGTTTATAGATAAAATTAAAGATAACCTCAAAGAGGTATTTGGAGCAAAAAAAGACGGTGGGTTCACAGAGAATACTGTAGATGTAATTCAGTCTTTTCAAGATGCAGATTCTACACCTAGTGTCATTAATGATTTGCCTGAAAGTCAAGAACAATATAGCGATGATATATTAAAGGCTTTCGCAGAAGAATCTAAGGCATCCGGCATGGGAAGCAATAGTCAAACAAAATATGATTATTTGACTGACACAGATGGATCATTCCGTGACAAAGTTATTGCTAGTATAAATATTAAGCGAGTGCCGGAGTCTGAACGGGATAAAAACCCGGAAAATTCGATGGTCGAGGCAAAAGATTATCTTGCGGAATTAAAGGTAATTTTAGAAAAGTACAATATGTCCATCATGGAGTTTTCTAACTCAAAAATAAAGATAGCTGATGAAAGAAATAGAACTCAATTTGACCTCAATAGATCAGGGGGTGTTAGATTTTATGTAAATATCAATGGTCCGTGGGTTCAAGAGGTCGTTGACTTTGAAGCAAGACATAATTATACGGGGAATAAAAAAAGCATTGAGCTTTCGACTGATCCAGATTTAGTAAGCCATGAAGAACGTAAAAAATATTTCGTGTCATGTTATAAAACCCTTCATGCTGCGGGTATCGATCATAAGAGAATTGTCGTTCTTGATAAAGATTTCAGGTACTTGATGGATGAGTTAAAGCCTAAAATCGAACCTGTCAAGGTTGATGCGGAGTCAACCAACAATGCGAAACCATTGAATTCGCAAGCCCCGCCCCTGACTGGTGGTGTTAAAACTATAACTGCACAAGAAGCATTAGAGCAACGGACGTTAAGAATGCTGAAAGTTTTCGGTGGTGATTTGGATTTCTTGGATAGCAAAAGACCAGTCCTCGCAAGTGAACATAATTTAGACATTACGTTCAGCGATGATGGTCAGCATGTCACAGGTTCGACTGTTGATAAAAATCTATCTGCAACCTTTCTTACAAAAACCGTAGAAAAAGGAGAAAGGTATCTTCAAGAATTAAGCACGAGAGAGATAAGCAATTCAATTCGTAGCATTGTTATGAACTCTAAAGGCAACCTATCCACATTTGAAGATTTAACAGGAAAGGCTTCAAATGATTTAAGTATTGATATTTCAATTTCACAAGATTCTAAAAATATTGTTGGTGAAAAAGCGAAAGACGGAAATCTACACAAAGTATCATTAGAGCTAAATGGCATTAATGGAGGTAAAATTCTTTCAGAAATGCACAAGCTTGAAAAGAATGAGCAAGACGACCACACGGTGAGGGAGGCAGTTAAAAGGGGGTACAAACCATGATTTCGATGAAGGGGCTGTTCTCCTTCTTCGTACCTAACCAAGCTCAAAGGCCAAGAAGCAAGGAGGCTTCCAAAGCTGCTGATGAGCTGGTGGCGAAGCCTGAATTCCTCAATAGATGTCGAGAACGTTTGATCAGCACCATGATTCGGTCGTCTCGGTCTTTGACGCTTGTTGTTTCCCATGATGGTGAAGAGTTGACAGCCACGGCCAACGGCTTAGCTTCTGTTCTCGTGAAGGGCAAGGGCTTCTGTGTCCTTGACGTGAGAACCCAGTCTGCAGAACTTGTTCTTTCCCTCATGAGGGATGTGCATCATGAATTTGGTATAGGTGCCAGCAACGAAGGTCAGATCATTCTCTCCCTGGTAGCTGATGAAGCTGTAACGCCAAAAGGGGGCCTTGTAAGGCTCATCACTGACGTAATCCACAATGCGTGCCTAGATCTGCCAGATTCGGTCCTGGAAGCTGGACGTGATGCCGTGGAGGGTCAGGTTTATGCTGTGATTGCGCGTAAGCTTGCTTCGACTCTTGGGCAGTACTTAGCTGACAATCAGCGCATCCCGTTAGCTGTAGCTCGTCATGAAGCCTTGAAGGCGCCTCACCTGGTGGGTGATGAAGACTTGAAAAGCTTTTTGGATAAGAAACTACAGAAGAATGCAGATGTTCTATTCGATGAACTTTACATCTTTGATACGACAAGCACCTACAGAAAAGGCGATTAAAGGTCGCCTTGTAAATCTGTGAATATCTCTGCCAAAGCCGATTTGTTCGTTGGAAATTTTAGGCAGATTGTTAAGATCTCCATGGGTTGTCTGTATTCCCATTTGACCTTTGAATAACCCATCTTGAAAATAATCCTGTCGAGCTCGAATAGATTTTCTACATAGTGAGTGTTGATCTTGTTGTTTTCGAATTGGGTGTACTTAAAAATACTATAATAGTCATCCATGTGTTTTACGAATTCCTTTACCTCTTCATTGCACATTTTCCATTCTGGTGATCCGGGTTTGATTTTTGTGTAAGTCCTAATCATGCTCGTTACGAACATTAAAGAAGCACAGGTTTCGATTGATTGTTTTAGAAAATTTCTTGTAATGATTTGATCAAATGCAGTGCAGTATTTATCCAGCGGCGCGCCTAGTTTCTTCTTAATCCCGGCATACGATTTGTCTTCCGGTGGCGGATCAGAGTTAAAAATTTGATCAAGAATGTCAGCATTCGGATTGGGTATATCTTTTTCATCATCCCCGTTTATCCCGGAATCTAAATTTTCCATCATTTGATTTATCGCGTCTTCGTCATATTCGTCTGTCATAATATCCTCATGATATTGGTTGGTATTGAAAGTATTTTCATAAATATTTGTTTATGTTTTGTAGCCATTAAAAAAGCTCTGTATGACTTGGCTTTTTTATTCAGATACGTTTCATTGTATTGGGCGAAAAGATGCCCGTACCTTTTCAGAAATGGTTCATAAGTGATTAGCATGTCTTTATGAAGCGTAGGATGCTGAGTCATGTAGTCTGATGGGTATCTTAGCCATTCGGGCTTGTTAACGTAATGTGTAAAATATCTTGCATAGTTTTTCTTTAGCAAAAAAACGATGTATTCATTGATACTATTTGGCCTAGCATTTTCGGCCCACTCATCAAATTGGCATAATTGAAAAGCGTCGAATGCCAACCAATTCTCTTCATTCGTTGTGAAATTATTTAAAGACTCTTCATTCGGAATCTGTGCCCAGTCAAATCTGATTCTGAATCTATGATCAGTACAGCGGCTATTAGCTCTATACCCACTGACGTTCAAAGCATCCGTAGGAAAAGCATATAGAGACTTTAGGAAGCCTTTCAGGTCTTTCTCATAGAACCACTTCAAACGAAAAGCGAAAGGTTTGTTAGCCAAGCGCTGTGAGTAATCGTCAAAGATAAGCGCGTTGATTAAATCGTTGCGCGTTGGGCAATTCGAAAAGAAAAGTAGAAATTCAATTTCTTTGTTGTACTTGTAGAGAATGAAAGGGTTAGTCAGCTCTGTGTAGTTTTCAGCGTTGATAATTTCATCGAGAGTGTTGGGTTTCGGATCAAAGTCGAAAGTCTTGCTGTAAAGCAATTCATCCAAGTCATTGATAGGTATCTCTCGCCCTTTTGTGAGGCTAGCTTTAAACATAATGTCATTGTTTGTTTTTCTTCTCTAATTATACCATTTGTAGGTGATGTAACTCGCCTTATAGAATAAAGAAAAATCAGGCATTAGCCTGACTGTTTTTTCTTCTGTAAATGATTAGGTAAGAGAGACCCATTGGAATGATGGTGTAAGCAATCAGGCCGCAAATGATTTGCGTGACATTTGATTTTTGAGATACTACCACAAGCCAATCTAAGAAGCTGAAACTACCCATGGAATGGCTCATAAATATTGAACAAGATATTAGGATGACAAAGCTTAGTATTATGTATTTAACGAGGCGTTCTATTTTAAAGTAAGTTTTGTAAGTGTCAGTTGTAGAGGGATTTAGGTTTTGCATAATTGTTCGGTTTGTTTTTATAGATTATACCATTTTTTAGGATTACTCTTTAAGGAAGACGTTACTAAAGTATGCGAGGTCTTTTGTATTTGATTTAGGGTAGTGTGCAAACATCTGACAAGTGGCCGCGTCAACTGCCGCCATGGAATGTAATTCCCCTGTATTGTTTTCAATTGCGACGAATAGCTTATGTGTTCTTGATTCTATATCTTGCGTTAATTCTACAAATGCTTCCTCTCCATTTGGAATGTATTTGATGACTGGGCCTTCAAGGTCTTTTGTTATTGAGCGTAAACCTTGAAGAAGATCTGTTTGGCTAATCTTGATGGCCGTTTCTAAAGGGCTCCTGTACGGCATTAATTTCCTATACGCTTTGCTGTAGTCTTCGTTAGTGAAGGATTCCCAGTTGTCGTAATTCACTACTACTTTGAAAAAACGGCAAAGATGTAGCTTTAAATATTCTTCATTGGATTTTTCATATTTACCATTATGGCTAATGTCGAATTCAAAGCAGCAGTGTTGTTCGTGTTCTATGCGAATAGCTTCAGGGGCTGTAATGCAGATGTGTCTTTCTAGTAATAAGTCTCTAGTGAAATGCACCTGTATCTTTGTGCTGAAGTGTTTTCTTTGTGACGTGTATATCATCAACTCACTGGTATTTACTTGATGAAGCTTCGCAAGGGCTTGAATTAAATTTTGATTGATTGATGGCTTTCCGTTTGCTGTAAAGTCTTGAAAAGTGAGTCTCGTGGCTGGCTTTAATACGTGAAGGTTTGA
This sequence comes from Pseudomonas sp. BF-B-26, assembly GCF_019956495.1. Classification (NCBI taxonomy): domain Bacteria; kingdom Pseudomonadati; phylum Pseudomonadota; class Gammaproteobacteria; order Pseudomonadales; family Pseudomonadaceae; genus Pseudomonas; species Pseudomonas sp. BF-B-26. The sequence goes on from NZ_JAHBDP010000005.1 coordinate 13,489, forward strand.
ATTCGGCATGTGCAGGAATTTATTTATTTAATGTATTATACCATTTGAGCTAATCGCATTTGCTATAATGACAAAAACAACTGTGTAAAACATGAATGAATTAAACTTTAACGAACCGACAGTGCAGATTGATTTACCAGATCTATTCGGAACTGAAAAAACAAAAGAGAACGTCGCGCAAAGAACTGACTCACTGATTCAGGCTTTAGGCTCAATAACAGAGAGTCGTGGCTTGAATGCATCACTCGCAGGGATGAAGCTCCCAGCACCAGCACCAGCACCAGCACCAGCACCAGCACCAGCACCAGCACCAGCACCAGCACCAGCACCAGCACCAGCACCAGCACCAGCACCAGCACCA
>NZ_JAHBDP010000006.1:0-13815 GCF_019956495.1 Pseudomonas sp. BF-B-26
GTCTCACAGGGAAACCGCGTCATCGTTCATCGCGGGCAAGCCACGCTCCCACAGTGGGGGGCTAGTTGTCGTAACCCAGGTTCGGCGCCAGCCAGCGCTCGGTCACGCTCAATTCCTGGCCCTTGCGCGACGTGTAGCTCTGCACCTGATCCTTGTCGATCTTGCCCACGGCAAAATACTGCGCCTGCGGGTGAGCGAAGTACCAACCGCTGACCGCTGCTGCCGGGAACATGGCGTAGTGCTCGGTAAGGAACACGCCGCTGCGGCCGGCTTTCATTTCCGAGGCCTCAGGGTCCAGCAACTTGAACAGCGTGGATTTCTCGGTGTGATCCGGGCAGGCCGGATAGCCTGGGGCAGGGCGGATACCGGTGTATTGCTCTTTGATCAGCGCCTCGTTGTCGAGCGTCTCGTCCTTGGCGTAACCCCAGTAGTCTTTACGGACCTGCTGGTGCAGCCACTCGGCGCACGCCTCGGCCAGGCGGTCGGCCAGTGCCTTGACCATGATCGAGTTGTAGTCGTCGCCGGCATCCTGATAGGCCTTGGCCACTTCTTCGGCACCGATACCAGCCGTGGTGATGAAACCACCCACGTAGTCGGTTACCTCGCTGTCCTTCGGTGCAACGAAGTCAGCCAGGGAGAAGTTCGGTTTGCCGTCGGTCTTGATGATCTGCTGACGCAAGTGATGCAGCTTGGCAATCGGCTTGCCGTCATCGCCGTAGACTTCAATGTCATCCTCACGCACCTGGTTGGCCGGCCAGAAACCGAACACCGCACGGGCGCTGATGAGTTTCTCGTCGATCAGTTTGGCAAGCATTTCCCGGGCGTCGGCGTACAACGCCGTGGCGGCTTCACCGACCACTTCATCCGTGAGGATGCGCGGGAATTTGCCGGCCAGGTCCCAGGAGATAAAGAACGGCGTCCAGTCGATGTATTCGGCCAGGACTTTCAGGTCGATGTTGTCCAGCACCTTGGCGCCGGTAAACGTCGGTTTGACCGGCTCGTAAGTGCTCCAGTCGAACTGCGGCTTCTTGGCGATGGCCGCCGGGTAGCTCAGGCGCTCGGTGCGGGCGCTGCGGTTGGCGGTACGCTCGCGGACTTCGATGTATTCCAGGCGGGTCTTCTCGATGAACGCCGGCTTCAATTCCTTGGACAGCAATTGCGTCGCCACGCCCACGGCGCGGGAAGCGTCGGTGACGTAGATCACTGCATCGTTGCTGTATTTCGGCTCGATCTTCACCGCCGTGTGCGCTTTCGAGGTGGTCGCGCCACCGATCATCAGCGGCAGATGGAAGTCCTGGCGCTGCATCTCGCGGGCCACATGGACCATTTCATCCAGCGAAGGGGTGATGAGGCCGGACAGGCCGATGATGTCGCACTTCTGCTCCTTGGCCACTTGCAGGATTTTCTCCGCCGGGACCATCACGCCGAGGTCGACGATGTCGTAGCCGTTACAACCCAGCACAACGCCAACGATGTTCTTGCCGATGTCGTGCACGTCGCCTTTTACCGTGGCCATCAGGATTTTGCCCTTGGCTTCCGGTTTGTCGCCTTTTTCCAGTTCGATGAACGGGATCAAGTGGGCCACGGCCTGCTTCATCACGCGGGCGGACTTCACCACCTGCGGCAGGAACATTTTGCCGGCGCCGAACAGGTCGCCGACGATGTTCATGCCGGACATCAGTGGGCCTTCGATCACTTCAATCGGGCGGGCGAACGACTGACGGGATTCTTCGGTGTCTTCAACAATGTGCGTGGTGATGCCCTTGACCAGGGCATGCTCCAGACGCTTGTTGACGGGCCAGCCGCGCCATTCTTCGGTCTCGGCTTCCTTGACGCTGCCGTCGCCCTTGTACTTGTCGGCAATGGCGAGCAGGGCGTCAGTGCCTTCCTGGGTGCGATTGAGCACTACGTCTTCAACGGCGTCACGCAGCTCAGCCGGGATCTGGTCGTAGATCTCCAGCTGGCCGGCGTTGACGATACCCATGGTCAGGCCGTTGCGGATTGCATACAGCAGGAACACCGAGTGAATCGCCTCGCGCACCGGGTTGTTGCCACGGAACGAGAACGACACGTTGGACACGCCGCCCGAGGTCAGCGCGTAGGGCAGTTCGTCACGGATGTAGGCACAGGCGTTGATGAAATCCACAGCGTAGTTGTTGTGTTCTTCGATACCGGTGGCGATGGCGAAGATGTTCGGGTCGAAGATGATGTCTTCCGGCGGGAAGCCGACTTCGTTGACCAGAATGTCGTAGGAGCGTTTGCAGATTTCTTTCTTGCGCGCTTCGGTGTCGGCCTGGCCGGCTTCGTCGAAGGCCATCACCACGACTGCGGCGCCGTAGCGTTTGCACAGTTTGGCGTGATGAATGAACTGCTCGACGCCTTCCTTCATGCTGATGGAGTTGACGATGCCCTTGCCCTGGATGCACTTGAGGCCGGCTTCGATCACTTCCCACTTGGAGGAGTCGATCATGATCGGTACGCGGGAGATGTCCGGTTCACCGGCAATCAGGTTGAGGAAGGTCACCATGGCCTTCTTCGAATCGAGCATCCCTTCGTCCATGTTGATGTCGATCACCTGGGCGCCGGCTTCGACCTGTTGCAGGGCGACTTCCAGGGCTTCGGTGTAGTTATCTTCACGGATCAGACGGGCGAACTTGGCTGAACCAGTGATGTTGGTCCGCTCGCCGACGTTGATGAACAACGAGTTGCGATCGATGGTGAACGGTTCCAGGCCCGACAGGCGGCAGGCCTTTGGGATGTCCGGAATTTCACGCGGCGCATAACCGGCCACGGCCTTGGCGATGGCTTCGATGTGGCCCGGCGTGGTGCCGCAGCAACCGCCGACGATGTTGAGGAAGCCGCTTTGGGCGAATTCTTCGATGACTTTTGCGGTTTGCGCCGGCAGTTCGTCGTACTCGCCGAATTCGTTCGGCAGGCCGGCGTTCGGGTGCGCAGAAACGTGGGTGCTGGCCTTGTTCGACAGCTCTTCCAGGTACGGGCGCAATTCGCTGGCGCCGAGGGCGCAGTTCAGGCCGACCGAGATCGGCTTGGCGTGGGCCACGGAGTTCCAGAACGCTTCGGTAGTCTGGCCGGAGAGCGTACGGCCGGAGGCGTCGGTGATGGTGCCGGAGATCATGATCGGCAACTCGACGCCGAGTTCTTCGTACACGCCTTGCACCGCGAAGATCGCCGCTTTGGCGTTCAGGGTGTCGAAAATGGTCTCGATCAGAATCAGGTCGGCGCCGCCTTCGATCAGGCCTTTGGTGGCCTCGGTGTAGTTTTCCACCAGTTCATCGAAGGTCACGTTGCGATAGCCGGGGTTGTTCACGTCAGGCGACAGCGAGCAGGTGCGGCTGGTCGGGCCGAGCACGCCAGCGACGAAACGCGGCTTGTCCGGGGTTTCCAGGGTTTTGGCGTCTGCGACCTTGCGCGCCAGACGCGCGCCTTCTACGTTTAGCTCGTACGCCAGACCTTGCATGCCGTAGTCGGCCTGGGACACCTGGGTGGCGTTGAAGGTGTTGGTTTCCAGAATGTCGGCGCCGGCATCCAGGTAGGCTTTCTCGATGGCGCCAATCACGTCCGGACGCGTCAGGATCAACAGGTCGTTGTTGCCCTTGACGTCACTTGGCCAGTCGGCGAAGCGTTTGCCGCGGTAATCCTGCTCTTCGAGCTTGTAGCTCTGGATCATCGTGCCCATGCCGCCATCGAGAATCAGGATGCGCTCTTTGAGGGCGTGCTTGAGAGCTTGAAGGCGAACGCTGCGATCGGACATTTGGACTACTCGGTAAGGCCATGACGAAGGGGCGCAATAATAGCAAACCTGTGCGGTTTTAGAGCATGTCCCGGTTTTGCATGAATATCGCTCATGTTGGAGCGGGGTGCGGACCGGTAGAATCGCGGCGTTTTTTCATGATCGGGACCAGGGATATGTCTTATCGCGTCATCAGCGTTGTTTTGCTGTTTTTAAGCTGGGGCGCTGCCGCGCAGGATCCGGCCATTTCCTCTGCCATTTCCTACAGCCGCGACATACAACCGATCTTCACCGAAAAGTGTGTGGCCTGCCATGCCTGCTATGACGCCGCCTGTCAGCTCAATCTGGGCAGTGGGGAAGGGGCGGGCCGCGGTGCGACCAAGACCCTGGTCTACGACGGCGAACGCCGCCAGGCCGCAGCGCCGACCCGGCTGTTTTATGACGCTTTTGGCAAACGCGCCTGGCAGCAAAAAGGCTTTTATTCGGTGCTCGACGCCCAAGGCAACCAGGCGGCGCTGATGGCGCGCATGCTCGAGCTGGGCCACCAAACGCCGTTGCAACCCAATGCCAAACTACCGGAAGAGATCGTTCTGGGACTGAATCGGGAAACCCAGTGCGCAATGCCTGCGGAGTTCGACGGCTATGCCCGTTCTCACCCCAAAGAAGGCATGCCGCTGGCGGTTACCGGCCTGACCGATCAGCAATACCAGACGCTGCAACGCTGGCTGGCGTCCGGCGCGCCGATTGACGAGCAAGGCCTTGTGCCGAGCGCCAAGGAGGCGTTGCAGGTGGTTCTGTGGGAAAACCTGCTCAACGCCCCGGGCGCACGGCAAAGCCTGGTGGGGCGCTGGTTGTTCGAGCATTGGTTTCTCGCTCACCTGTATTTCAAGGACGGCGAGCCAGGGCATTTCTTTCAGTGGGTACGTTCGCGCACGCCGACCGGCCAGCCGATCGACCTGATCAACACCCGCCGCCCGAATGACGATCCAGGCACTCAGGTGTATTACCGCCTGTGGCCGGTGCAAGGTGTGATCGTGCAGAAGACCCACATCACTTACCCGCTGAGTCCGGCGAAGATGGCCCGGATCAAAAGCCTTTTCTATAACGGCAACTGGCAAGTCGACGCCTTGCCGGGATACGGGCCGGAGCGTCGGGCCAATCCGTTCACCACGTTCGAGGCGATCCCGGCCCAGGCGCGTTATCAATTCATGCTCGATAACGCCGAATACTTCGTCCGTACGTTTATTCGCGGCCCGGTCTGCCGCGGCCAGATCGCCACCGACGTGATCCGCGATAACTTCTGGGCACTGTTCCAGGCGCCTGAGCATGACCTTTACATCATCGATCCGAAGTATCGCGGCCAGGCCACGCCGTTGTTGGCGATGCCGGGGCAGAACGACGATGTCGGCAGCATCCTGAGCCTGTGGCGTGACTACCGCGACAAGCGTAACGAGTACGAGGCGCTACGCCGTGACAGTTACGCCGATGCGCCGGCGCCGAGTTGGTCGACCTTGTGGGCGGGTAACGATAACGCCTTGTTGACGATCTTCCGGCATTTCGACAGTGCCTCGGTGAACAAAGGCCTGATCGGTGACGTGCCGCAAACGATGTGGCTGTTTGACTTCCCGCTGCTGGAGCGCACGTATTATCAATTGGCAGTTAACTTCGACGTGTTCGGCAACGTCTCCCATCAAGCCCAGACCCGCCTGTATTTCGACCTGATCCGCAACGGTGCGGAGCAGAACTTTCTGCGCCTGATGCCTGCCGATTCGCGTGACGACTACCTCGACGACTGGTACCAGAGCGGCGGCAAATTCAAGATGTGGCTGAATTACGAGGCCATCGATAACGATAAAGAGACGGCGCTGGTGCTGGACAAAAAGGACCCGAAACGTGATTTCGCCCAGCAATTGCTGGTCCGTTACGGCGACCTCAACGCCAAGCCGGATCCGATCAATCGTTGTGACGGCGCTTATTGCTCGCGGCCGAACATCGACCTGGCCTTGCAGAGCGCCGAACAGGCGTTGAGCCGCCTGACTTCGCGTCCGGCGGCCGGGCTGAAGGTTATCGATCAGTTGCCGGAAGCGACCCTGCTGCGCATCGAAACCGCGAGCGGCAAGCGCGAGGTTTACAGTCTGCTGCGCAACCGGGCGCACAGTAACGTTGCATTCCTGCTCGGTGAATCCCTGCGGTATCAGCCGGGGCTCGACACATTGACCATTTATCCGGGCGTGCTCAGCAGCTATCCGAACTTCATGTTCAACATTCCGGCCGGGCAAGTGCCTGAGTTCGTGGACGAGATGGAAAACGCCAAGGACGCCAATCGATTCGAGAAAATCGTCGAGCGCTGGGGGATTCGCCGCAGCCATCCGCAGTTCTGGTTCTACTTTCATGACTTGAACCGGTATGTCCACGAGACCGACCCGGTGGAAGAGGGCGTGCTGGACATGAACCGATATCAGAACCTCTGAGGTGCCTGTGATTCAGTGTGCTTTCCCGACAAAAATACTAGGACTTTGTACGGCGCGATGATTGGCGTAAACTGCGCCCAAGCCTGCGAGGAGTTTCCATGACCGCTATTACCATTACCGACGCCGCCCACGATTATCTGGCTGATCTGCTCTCCAAGCAGAACACCCCAGGCATCGGCATCCGCGTCTTTATCACCCAGCCTGGCACCCAGTACGCCGAAACCTGCATTGCTTATTGCAAGCCGGGCGAAGAAAAACCTGAAGACACGGCGCTGGGGCTCAAAAGCTTCACCGCTTACATCGACTCGTTCAGCGAAGCGTTCCTGGACGATGCGGTTGTCGACTACGCCACCGACCGTATGGGCGGCCAGCTCACCATCAAGGCGCCAAACGCCAAAGTACCGATGGTCAACGCCGACAGCCCGATCAACGAGCGTATCAACTATTACCTGCAAACCGAGATCAACCCGGGGCTGGCCAGCCACGGCGGTCAGGTCAGCCTGATCGATGTGGTCGAAGACGGCATCGCCGTGCTTAAGTTCGGCGGCGGTTGCCAGGGCTGCGGCCAGGCAGACGTCACCCTTCGCGAAGGCATCGAGCGCACCTTGCTCGAGCGCATTCCCGAGCTCAAGGGCGTTCGTGACGTCACCGACCACACGCAGAAAGAAAACGCCTACTACTAAGTAAGGTGTTCGCTGCAGACATAAAAAACGGCGCCCCGTGAGCGCCGTTTTTTTATGGGCGATAAATAGCCTGTGAATGACGGGATTTACCGTGGTGAAGGGATTTACTGTGGTGAGGGGATTTACCGTGGTGAGGGGATTTATCTGTGGCGAGGGGATTTATCCCCGTTGGGCCGCGAAGCGGACCCCTGCATTCTTTCAGGCGGACCTAGCAAGCAGGTTTAGCGACGGCTTCGCCGCCGAACGGGGATAAACCCCCTCACCACAGTAATTCCCCTCACCACAGGGTTGTGCTTGGCTCAGGGCCGATACAGATGCGCATGCCCCGCGCGATACAGCGATGACTCACTGAAGTGATCGCTACCCAACACCCGCCCCACCAAAATCAACGCCGTGCGTCGAAACCCCTTGGCTTGAACCTTCGCGGCAATGTCTTCAAGCGTCCCCACCACCCAATCCTGATCCGGCCAGGTCGCCCGGTGAATCACCGCGATCGGGCAATCCGCGCCGTAATGCGGCAGCAGTTCGGCCAGGATCTTCTCCAGATGATTGACCCCCAGATGAATCGCCATCGTCGCCCCGTGCTGCGCCAGGCTGCCAAGCTCTTCGCCGGCGGGCATCGCGGTTTTGTCGGCATAGCGGGTCAGGATCACGCTTTGCGACACGTCGGGTAGCGTCAGTTCCGCGCCCAACAGGGCCGCGCAGGCCGCCGTGGCCGTGACGCCGGGAATGATTTCAAACGGGATGTCGAGTTCGCGCAGGTAGCGGATCTGCTCGCCAATCGCACCATAAAGACTCGGATCGCCGGAGTGCACCCGGGCCACGTCCTGGCCCTTGGCATGGGCGGATTTGATCAGCTCGATGATCTGTTCCAGGTGCAGTTCGGCGCTGTTGACCACCTGTTCGGCGCGATGGCCTTCCAGCACGGCGGCGGGCACCAGGGAGCCGGCATAGATGATCACCGGGCAGCTGCGAATCAGCCGTTGGCCTTTGACGGTGATCAGTTCCGGGTCGCCGGGACCTGCGCCAATGAAGTAGACGGTCATCGTCGGTTCCTGTGAGAAAAAGGGGCTGGGCAAGGCTTCAGATGAAGATTGCTCATGATCGATGGCGGGGATTATCGAGGATTTTAGGCAGCGCAGGCCAATGCCAAGGTGGCCTGGGCATATTTTTGTCGTGGAATCAGCAATTTTGCCGGTGCCTGGGTCAGTTGTTCGGCCAGGGCCAGGGCGGCACTTTCAGCTACGCCGTAGCAGCCGGTGCGTTCGAACGCGATGTCCGAGCGATGACTGAGTTGCGGTTGATAGCCGGCCAGTTGTTCGCTGCTGAAGTACATCAACGGTAACTCAAGCTGTTCGGCCAGTTCGATCAAACCAGGTTCTTCGCGCTTCAGGTCGATGCTGGCCAGGGCCTTGATCTGGTGAAGTTCGATTTTATGAGCCTGTAACGCCTGATCGAGCAGCGCCCGCAGCGTACTGACGGGGCAGCCGCGCTGGCAGCCCAGGCCGACCACTAAGGTCGGCGCTGTGCTGATCTCGGTCATGCGTGGTATTGACCATCGCTTTTGCGGCGGAACAACCAGGCACTGATCAGGCCCAGGGCCAGCCAGAATGCCGCGTTGGTCAGCTGCGAAGCGATTTTGAACTGAGCTTCCAGGGCTTGCGGAGCCAGCATCGAGTGGACTTCCGGTTGTGGTGCGCCGATCACATGAGGAACAGCCAGGATGGCCACCCCGAGCACTTTCATCAGCCAGTGACGGCTGAACACGATCAATGCGATGCCGACCGCGGTGGAGGCAGCCGTGCCGATCCACCAGATCTGCCGTTGCGCCAAATCAGCGGCGGCAGTGCCCGGCAGCTCAGGCGGCAGACCGAGGGTCGGTGCCAGCACGAACGTCGCGTAACCAGCCAGGCCCCAAAGCAGGCCCTGGGAGGTTTTGGTCGGTGCGCGCAAGGTGTAAAGACCGGCCAGCATCAGGGCGAAACCGACCGCTACCACCAGGTTGCCGCCGGTGGTGGACAGCACGCGCTGCCAGCCGTCTTCCGGCTCCCAGGCCTCAGCATCGTGGGTGTGGGCGGCGACAGCACCTGCGGCGTGTTCGTGAACTTCAACAGCGGCGGGCTCGGATTTTTCGTAAGTCTCGGCCTGCAGGATCAGCGGTGCCACCCAGAAGCTTTGCAGCAAGGTCAGCAACAGGGCGGCCAGCAGCCCGGTGAACCCTGCGGTTTGCGCAATACGCTTGATCATGTTGGCTGGACTCAATGACACGGGAATGCAGAGCTGTGGCGGGTATCGTGAGCGGCGTTGTGCACCGCTTCGATGTGCGAGAAACCGGCGAAATACACAAGGCACGCACCCAGGATCGACGCACACACGGCGGCGGTCAGGCGTTGAGTCAGGGTATTGGTGGTGCTGGCGGTGCTCTTATCGGTGTTGCTGCCGGTGCTGCTGATGATCGACATGGCGCTTCCCTCTGGTCTGTCAGCGGGTGATATAGAGCGCATGGAAGACCCCTGCGAGTCGGGCACGCAGAGGTTCAAACAGCGCCCGCCCACCGCGGGTTTGTTATTCAGTGATCGTAATGGTCACTTTGTGTTGCGGGCCGGTCTCCGGGCTCACGAGGGGCGCTGGCTTTCGCCTTGACCTGCAAGCATCACCTTCCCATGCCGAACTGCTGGCACAGTGGATCTGACGCTTCGCTCGCTTACCGTTGCGGGGGCAGCACCGGACTGACATGGCTTTAGAGTAAAGCACATGATTCACCGGTTTCCCGTTTCACCCTGTGAAGGGCACCCATAACAAGGCGTGTAGGAGAGCATGGGCGGGGGTTGGGCGTCAATTGGCAAGGGTTCTCGTTTGAGCTGTGGTGAGGGAATTATCTGTGGTGAGGGGATTTATCCCCGTCCGGCGGCAAAGCCGTCGCAAGACCTGCTTACGGGGTATGCCTGAGGACATGCAGGGGGCCGCTTCGCAGCCCAACGGGGATAAATCCCCTCGCCACAGATAACCCCCCTCACCACAGGGACCGCGATCAGCCGAAGGACATTGACCCGCCCCCACACGATGCGTAGCCTTGCGCTTTCGAGGTTCTTCGGCGTCTGCCGAAGCTAAGAAGGGAACGCGGTCGATGCCGCGGCTGCCCCCGCAACTGTGAACGGTGATGTTCGCTGCCACGCCACTGCAAACCCTGTGCAACGGGTTCGCGGGAAGGCGCAGCGAATGCCAGGCCCACCAGCCCGGCACACCGTCAGCCAGGAGACCTGCCTCGACACAGATTCTCACTACAACCGGGCGGGGTGATCCGGTGGCGGAACTCTTGCGCGCGCCTCCGTCGCAGCGATTGTCGTCCCGTATGCCCGCCACCTTGCCAAAGGGCATCCGATGAAAACACTGGCCAAACTCCCCGTCACCATCGTTACCGGCTTCCTCGGCTCGGGCAAAACCACGTTGCTGCGGCACATGCTCGACAACGCTCAGGGCCGTCGCATTGCGGTGATCGTCAACGAGTTCGGCGAGCTGGGCATCGACGGCGAAATCCTCAAGCAGTGCTCCATCGGTTGCACGGAAGAGGAAGCCAACGGCCGCGTCTACGAACTGGCCAACGGTTGCCTGTGCTGCACCGTTCAGGAAGAGTTCTTCCCGGTGATGCGCGAACTGGTCGCCCGTCGCGGCGACCTCGACCACATCCTCATCGAAACCTCGGGCCTGGCCCTGCCAAAACCGCTGGTACAAGCCTTCCAGTGGCCGGAAATCCGCAGCGCCTGCACCGTTGATGCGGTGATCACCGTGGTCGACAGCCCAGCGGTCGCCGCCGGCACCTTCGCGGCTTTCCCGGACCAGGTCGATGCCCAGCGCAAACTCGACCCGAACCTGGACCACGAATCGCCGCTGCACGAACTGTTCGCCGACCAACTGGCCAGCGCCGACCTGGTGATCCTCAACAAGGCCGACCTGATCAGCCCTGAAGACCTGGCCCGTGTACGCCTGGAAGTCGCCGAAGAACTGCCGCCAGCAGTGAAAATCATCGAAGCCAGCAGCGGTCGTGTACCACTGGACGTGCTGATCGGCCTCGGCGCCGGTTCCGAAGAGCACATCGACAGCCGTCACAGCCACCACGACCATCACCATGAAGGCGAGGAAGATCACGACCACGACGCCTTCGATTCCATTTCGATTGACCTGCCGCAAGCCGACGAAAGCCTGCTGCTGGACGTGCTGACCCAACTGGTGGTCAAGCACGGCATCCTGCGGGTCAAAGGCTTCGCGGCAATTCCGAACAAGCCGATGCGCTTGCTGATCCAGGGCGTGGGCACACGTTTCGACAAGCACTTCGACCGGCAGTGGGGCGCCGACGAAGCGCGTACCACGCGCCTGGTGTTGATCGGTCAGGAGCTGGACGCCACTCTGCTTGAAGCGCAATTGCGCGCTGCGCTCAGCGTTTAAGCCATGCACCTGCTCAGGACCCAGCCCGGCGGTTTCGTGTCGGATGACAACATTGCCGACCTTGGACAAACCCCCGCCGAGCTGGTGATCCTGTGCAGCGGCGACTCCAGCCTGGCACTGCTCGCCGAGGCGGCACAGCAGTTGCCCGACGATTACCCCAGCGTGCGCCTGGCCAATCCGATGCAGGTGCAGAATCACGCCTCGGTCGACCTGTATGTCGACGAAGTGCTGCGCCACGCCAAGGTGATTCTGATCTCGCTGCACGGCGGTATCGCCTATTGGCGTTACGGCGTCGAGCGTCTGGTGCAACTGTCGGAGCGCGGTGTACAGCTGATTCTGGTGCCAGGCGATGACCGCCCGGACCCGGAACTCAGCGACCTAAGCACAGTGGGCGCGCAAGACCGCGACCGGCTCTGGCAGTTTCTGCGTCAGGGCGGCATGAGCAATGCCCTGGATTTTTTTCGCTGCCTTGCCAATCGTTGGCTGGATCGCGACTACGCCTGGGCAGAGCCGCAAACCCTGCCGCGCACGGTGATCTACCACCCGCACAAAAGCCCCGCTGAACTGAAGGATTGGCAAGCCGACTGGCAGGCCAGTCAACCGGTGGCGGCGGTGCTGTTCTACCGCTCGCATTTGCAGGCGGCCAACACCGGTTTTATCGATGTTTTCTGCCAGCGTTTGCAGGCGGCGGGGCTGAACCCGTTGCCGATTGCTGTGGCCAGTCTGAAAGAGCCCGGCTGCCTGACAGTGGTCGAGGACTGGCTGGATGAAGTCGAGGCCGGCGTGATTCTCAACACCACCGGTTTCGCCCAATCCAGCCCCGAAGCGCCGCATTTGCGGCCGTTTCGCCGCAACATCCCGGTGATCCAGGCGATCTGCGCCCAGGACAACGAGCCCGGATGGCGCGCCAGCGAACAAGGCCTCGGCCCGCGTGATCTGGCGATGCACATCGCGCTGCCGGAACTGGATGGGCGGATCATCAGCCGACCGATCAGCTTCAAAGACCTGGCCTGGCGCAGCGAGCGCAGCCAATCCGATGTGGTCTGCTATCGGCCACAACCGGAGCGCATGGATTTTGTCGCTGAACTGGCGCGACGCTGGATCGATCTGGCGCGGGTGCCCAACGCTGAAAAACGCATCGCCCTGATCCTCGCCAACTACCCGACCCGCGACGGGCGCATCGGCAATGGTGTCGGCCTCGACACTCCAGCCGCGGCGCTGAACATCCTGCGTGCGCTGCATAAAGAAGGTTATCCGCTACCCGCCGAGTTGCCTGATAGCGGCACCGCGTTGATCCAGCAATTACTCGGCGGCGTCAGCAACGACCTCGACACCCTCGACCAGCGCCCGTGTATGCAAAGCCTCACGCTGGACGACTACAACCTGATGTTCGACGCCTTGCCCGAATCCAATCGCCAAGCCGTGCTGGAACGTTGGGGCTCGCCCGAAAACGATCCGATGTTCCGTGGCGGGCGGATGATGATCGCCGGGCTGCGCTTTGGCCTGACCTTCGTCGGCATTCAACCGGCGCGGGGTTATCAGGTCGATCCGAGCGCGGTGTATCACGACCCGGACCTGGTGCCGCCTCACGGTTACCTGGCGTTCTATTTCTGGTTGCGTAACACCTACGGCGCCCACGGCGTGATCCACGTCGGCAAGCACGGCAACCTCGAATGGTTGCCGGGCAAAGGCGTCGGTCTGTCCGAGCATTGTTGGCCGGATGCGCTGCTTGGACCGCTGCCGAACATCTATCCGTTCATCGTCAACGATCCGGGCGAGGGCGCCCAGGCCAAGCGCCGCACGCAGGCGGTGATCATCGATCACCTGATGCCGCCGCTGACCCGCGCCGAAACGTACGGCCCGTTGCGCAACCTCGAACTACTCGCCGACGAGTATTACGAAGCGCAATTGCTCGATCCGCGCCGTGCCCGGGAATTGCAGCGCGACATCCTGCAACTGGTGCGCGAGACGCACATCGACCGCGAACTGCAACTGGACGAAAAGCTCGACAGTGATGCCGATGCAGCGATCTGGCTGCCGCGTCTGGACACCTATTTGTGCGACCTGAAAGAGTCGCAGATCCGCGACGGCCTGCATGTGTTTGGCGAGTCTCCGACCGGGCGTTTGCGCATCGATACCTTGCTGGCGTTGTTGCGCATTCCGCGGGGCGATGGGCGCGGTGCGCAATCGAGTCTGCTGCGGGCCTTGGCCAAGGCGTTCTCGTTGGGCTTCGATCCGCTGGATTGCGCGCTCGCCGAACCTTGGACCGGGCCACGTCCGATTGAACTGCAAACCCTCACCGATGAAGCCTGGCGCACAGCCGGTGATACCCGTGAACGCCTGGAACTGTTCGCCGCTCAACTGATCTCGCAGACGTTGAATACCGAGGTCGAGCCCGGCCCCTGTGGGAGCGGGCTTGCTCGCGAAAGCGGAGTGTCAGTCGACATTGATTTGCCTGATCCACCGC
>NZ_JAHBDP010000007.1:0-13659 GCF_019956495.1 Pseudomonas sp. BF-B-26
AGACAGACCCACCCCCCAGCAAATACAACCCGGCAAAGAACAGCGCCATGGCCGTAGCCCGCAAGCGCGGCTCGACTACGTCCTGAATGGCGGTGTAAACGCACGTGTAGAAGTTGTAGGCAAACAACCAGCCCACACTGAACACCGCTACAAACACGCCGATCTCGATCCGCCCGGAATGCAGCGCCCACGCCGTGCACACCGTCGAGATGATCAAGCTGAACGCGGCAAACAGCAGTCGCCCATTGGCCACCCGCTGGTGAATCTTGTCCGCGACCCAACCGCCCAGTGTCAGGCCGAACAAACCGGTCACGCCGACGATCACCCCGGTCGCCACCGCCGCTTCCTGTAATGGCATCAGGAAATAGCGCTGCAGCATCGGCACCAGAAATGAGTTGCAGGCATACGTGGCGAAGTTGAAGCACAGCCCCGCCATCACCAGCCACAGGAAAGTCGGCACCGCCAACACCCGACGGATTGGCCGGTCTACGCGCTCCTGAGAAACCTGCACACTCTCTGCGGCGCCGCGTTTCGGCTCTTTGATAAAGAACATGAAGATCGCCAGGATCAGCCCCGGCACTGCCGCGATAAAGAACGGCGCGCGCCAGCTGTCGAACGCCTTGACCATCGCGCCGATGGTGAAGAACGCTAACAGCAGTCCCAACGGCAGCCCCAGCATGAAGATACCCATCGCCCGCGCCCGGCGGTGGGCCGGGAACAGGTCGCCGATCAGCGAGTTGGCGGCCGGTGCGTAACTGGCTTCACCGATGCCGATGCCCATGCGCACGATCAGGAACGCCCAGAAACTCCCCACCAGTCCGTTGACCGCCGTCAGCCCGCTCCACGCCGCCAGGCCCCAGCCCATCAATTTGCTGCGCGAACCGGTATCGGCCATCCGCCCCAGAGGCAGGCCGGCAATGGCATAAACGAGGGTGAATGCGGTACCGATGATCCCCAGCTGAAAGTCGCTGAGGTGCCATTCCATGCGGATCGGTTCGATGATGATGGCCGGAATGGTGCGATCGAAGAAGTTGAACAGGTTGGCCAGGAACAGCAGGAACAGAATGCGCCAGGCATTCGCCGCTTGGGTCGAGTTCTGCATGGGTCCGTCTCTTTTATTGTTATTGGGGCTTCACTGCCAGCGCATCCGAGCCCGGAACCTGCAATCTAGTCAGGCCCGCCATAGCTGTCTGTCATTATTTGTAAAGCTGATATCCGCCCATGGAAGATGTCGCAGCTGATACACCATTTATCTCCAAACGCTCTAACGCTCATTCCAAAATGGTTAGGGCCAACGTGCCACTATCGTTTGCACTCTAAACACGCCTTCTATACTCCAATGCATTCGCCAGCGTTCATGGCGCCAGCCAGGATGACAATGGGGCATGCTATGGAGTGGCTTGGGTTGCATTTCATTACCGAGCTGACGGAGAACGGCCAGGTAATACTCAACTGCACACTTGACCCTTTTCTGGTTCTGCTGGCCTATTTGGTCGCCGGTGTCGGTAGCTTTGCCACATTGGACATGGCCGAACGGGTCGGTCACGTGGAAAAACCCGCCTCGCAGCGGCTCTGGCGCTGGGTCGGTGCCAGTTGCCTGGCGGGGGGGATCTGGGCCATGCAGTTCATCGGCATGCTGGCATTCAAGGCGCCGATCGACATTCAATATGACTTGCCCATCACTCTCCTTTCTCTGTTGATCGCCCTGCTCGCCTCGTGGCTGGCCATGCATGCTCTCAGCCATCCCCGCCTGAGTTTTTGGCAATATCTCCAGGCGTCGATCTGCATTGGCCTGGGCATCGCCACCATGCATTACGTGGGCATGACCGCCATGCGTTCGAGTGCGATGGCCTATTACCAACCCACGCTGTTCGCCCTCTCCATTGTGTTCGCCATCGGTGCCAGCCTTGCAGCCCTGCTGATATCAAGTCATCTGCGCGACGGCACCGGACTGTTCCATCAACTGCTCAAATACAGCGCCAGCCTGGTGCTCGGCGCAGGCATTATCAGCATGCACGTCACCGCCATGGCCGCCTTCAATCTGGTGCTGCCCGCTGACAGCCTCCAGCCGCTGCCCGGCGCAAACAATCATCTGCAACTGGGTCTGACGGTGGCGGTCATGACGCTGCTGATCATCGGCAGCAGCATCAGCGCGGCGCTGGCGGACAAGAAGCTGCAAAACAAGGAGCACGACCTGCAACGGGTCAACGCCCTGCTCAGTCAACTGGACCAGGCGAGGATGTCGTTACAACAAGTGGCGCACTACGACCCACTGACCAACCTGATCAACCGCCGTGGCTTCAACCAGATTTTTGCCGAGAAACTCATCGAGAAAACCAACGAAGGCGGCATGCTGGCGGTGCTGTTCCTGGACATCGACCATTTCAAGCGGATCAACGACAGCCTCGGCCATGATGCCGGCGACGAATTGCTCAAAGTCCTGGCCAGCCACATAAAGTGCTCGGTGCGCAGCCACGAAGATGTCGTTGCGCGCTTCGGAGGCGACGAGTTTTGCATCCTCATCAGCCTGCATGATCATGATGAAGCGCGGCACATGGCCCAACGCATCATGGCGAAAATGAAGGAGCCCATCGAGCTGTCCGGGCGGCGCATGGTTATGACCACCAGTATCGGTATCAGCGTGTTTCCGGAAGATGGCAAGACCTGTGAAGAGTTGCTGAAAAACGCTGATCTGGCGCTGTATCAGTCCAAGGACAGCGGGCGCAATGGCCTGAATTTTTTCAGCGAAAACCTGAAAACCCGCGCGACGCTGGAACTGCAACTGGAAGAAGAGCTGCGCCACGCCCTGCGCGAAAACACCGGGCTGATGCTCTATTACCAACCGATCTATGACCTGAAAACCGCTCAGGTCAGCAAACTTGAAGCGCTGGTCCGCTGGCAACATCCGGTTCACGGACTGCTGGCACCGGACCGGTTCATTGCCATCGCCGAGGCCAACGGCCTGATCGCCGAACTGGACAACTGGGTCCTGCGCAAAGCCTGTGAGGACCTGGGCGAGTTGTCGCGCCAGGGTTGCGAAGAACTCCACATCGCCGTGAACTGCTCGCCCCTGAACCTGGCGCGCGAATCATTGGCCGATGAAATCGAACACGCGCTGCGGGTCGCCGGAGTGGCGCCGCAGCGGCTGGAACTGGAAGTAACGGAAAATGCGCTGATGGGCAACATCGCCGATACGCTGGTGTTGCTGCGCCAGATTCGTGCCCTCGGCGTGTCGCTGTCGATTGATGACTTCGGCACCGGTTACTCATCACTGGCCTATCTCAAACGACTGCCACTCAACACGCTGAAGATCGACCGTTCGTTCATCCAGGACATCCCCAAGGCCACCCAGGACATGGAAATCGTTCAAGCGATCATCGTCATGGCCCACACGCTGCATTTGCAGGTGGTGACCGAAGGCGTCGAAACCCTTGAGCAATACGAGTTTCTGGAGCGTAACGGCTGCGACTTCGTGCAGGGCTACCTGCTCAGTCGTCCAATACCGCTGGCGCAGTTGCGTCCGGTGCTGAGCGAAATCAACCAGCGCAAGCACCTGCACACTGTCAGCCCTTTGAGTCTGGCTCGCGGTACAACTGCACTAGCGTCGACGGATCTTTTTCCAGGAATCCCTGGCTCCCATGCAGTCGCATCAATTGTGCGGCCAGTCCACTGATCGGCGTGGCCGAGCTTTGCTCACGGGAAAACTTCACCGCGGTATCGAGGTCCTTGAGCAGCGTGCGCACATGCCATTTCACCGGTTCGAAACGGCTTTCGGCCATTTGCGGACCGAGGATCTGCAAGGGCTTTGAATCGGCAAACCCGCCTGCCAGCGCCTCGGCGATCAGACTGGCCTGCACCCCGGAACGCTCGGCCAACGCCACGACTTCGGCGATCACCAGCGCGTTGCAGGCGACGATCATCTGATTGCAGGCCTTGGTCACCTGCCCCGCTCCGACGGCGCCCATGTGGGTCACGCGCTGACCAAGGTTCAACAACACAGGCCTGACGCGCTCAAGATCCGCCGTTTCACCGCCCACCATGATCGCCAGGCTGCCAGCCTCGGCGCCGACCACTCCGCCGGACACCGGTGCATCCAGCCAGCTCATGCCGGCCTGGCCGACCAGCGCTGTCGCCATTTCCCGCGTCGCGGTAGGTTCCAGGCTGGAAAAGTCCACCAGCAATTGACCGCTTTTCGCACCTTGCGCAATCCCTGCCGCACCAAACACCACCTCACGAACCACCGACGTGTCCGCCAGGCACAACATCACCACGTCGGCGTGCTGACACAGCTCAGCCGGCGTGGCGACCTGTCGTGCACCGGCCTCGACCAGCGGCGCGCACTTGGCTGGATTGCGGTTCCACACCGTCAGCGGGTAACCCGCTGCCAACAGGCGCTGGCACATTGGCAAGCCCATCAGGCCGACCCCGGCAAACCCGAGTGAAGGTAACGCTGCCATCATTTGGCCTCCTTTTGATTAAAGATCGTCGAATATTGGCCGATTCATCATGACTTAGGAAAGGATTCCCCCGAGCGATGCTCAGGCCAAGGCCCTGACGCTTGGGCCAAATACGCGCTGAAAAAAAACGCGAGATCCCATCCGTGATGGTTCGACGACACCTTGTCGCCCAACCAACCAGTCCAGGCACATGGCGCACAATGACTTCTAAAAACAATCCGGCCGCTGCGATATCCGATCTGACGCTGAGCCCGGCGGCAAACAGCCCCGCACCGTCAAAGCCATTGACACCATCGCGCCCGTTGGCGACTCAGCAATACCTGTACTTCACCGAGACCAATACCGATCGTATCCTCGATAATCTCGACGGTCTGCGTGACATGGTGTTCCCGCGTCCACCGCATCTGGAAGGCGACAGCGAACATCACAGCGATCAGGAATTCCCGTCGGTGTGCCTGATCGGCCTGGGTCGCTGCGGTTCGAACATCGCGCTGGACGTCGCGGAGCTGGTGTACAACGCCCGTAAGTTCTACCTCAACGAATTCAATAACGAAGATCGCCTGTCGCCGGACAAACGTTTCGCCGAAAAGGGCTACAGCCCGGCACAGTGGATTCGCAACAACCTGCGCCTGGGGCCGAACAAGGCCACCAAACCGGTGTTCCTGGTAGAACCCCTGGTCATGCTCGGCGACCTGGACAAAGACATCGCCGGCCGCATCCGTTTCTCGCGCAAGGGCGAAAAAAGCGGCTTCCTGCGCGACTACAGCAAAATGAAAATCATGGACTTGTCGGAAGTCCACGCCGGTGGCGCCGGTAACGCGCCGATCCTCGGTCAGTACCTGGCCAAGATCATCCTGAACAAGGACACCCAGCGTTTCTCCAGCCCTGACTGGAAGATGATTCACTCGTACCTGATCGACAGCTGCGGGATCAAGGCCAACCAATCGCGCCTGTATTTCTCGATTTTCAGCGCCGGTGGCGGTACCGGTTCGGGCATGGCCTCGGAATTCGGCCTGGCCCAGCAGCACTCGTACATGAACAAGACGTTCGACACCAAGCCGATGGACGAGCACGACGGCAAGAGCGGTCATTCCTTCGTCTTCGAGCCGATCTTCACCAGCGGCATCTGCGTGCTGCCGAACATTTCCGATCACCGCAGCGAAATGTCCGAGGCGCTGCACATCAACGCAGGTCGTCTGCTGTGTAAATACCTGTCGGAAGAGTGGGACTTCTCCTACAACTTCGCCAACGAAGACAGCAGCGAAGCCAGTGTCATGGGTCGTATCCGCCCATGGAACGCCATGATGCTGATCTCCAACGACATCATGCGTTATGCCGAAGAAAGCGATGACGGCAACATCCAGAACATCGACGTCAACGCGATGGAAAAGCACGCTAACCAATACATCTCACAGCAGATCTTCAACATTCTGACGGCGCAAGCGGTAACCACCGACTACGACCAGAACTATTTCCGTCGGGCTGGCATCGACATTGGCGAAACCATTCGCCTCGACGCCAACGACCTGTTCATGAGCCTGGCCGGCCCCGTAGCGATTGCCTATGCCGAGTCCGTGGTGCCGGAAACGCCGCCGCCGAGCAGCGACAAGTTCAAGGTGTTCGAGAAAGAACCGCAGCGCCTGAACATCGACGACCTGTTCTTCCGCTCCATCGACTTGCCGCACTTCAACAAAGTGACCCAGGCGATCGAAGGCATCAGCCTGTTGCCAATCGAATCCAAGCGCTATCGCGCCTCGCTGGAGCAGTACAAGAATTCGGGGTACGACGCGGCCGCGTTGCACGACCTGCACTTCTTCAAGAACTGCTCGTCGGTGGTCTCGATTGTTTCGCTGCCAAAGGACTACAAGCTGTCCTACATGGACTTGAACCGGTTGAAGACCCACCTCAACAGCCTGTTCCCGAACACCACGCTCAAGCGTTATGCGCTGGTCATCGGCGCCTCGGCCAACTTGTCGCTGACCACCCTGATCGCCAAGAGCCCGTGCCTGTCGGACGACTTCCTGACGCTGATCGTGGCCTTCATCAAGCGTTGCTTCGCGAAAAACCCGTACCGCTTTGACGAGACTCTGGATAACTCGATCCTGGACTTCATCATTAATGAAGAGTTCGACGAGGACCGTATCGACGAGCTGCTGAATGAGTTCGAGAACCCGGCGAAGATCCTCGACACCAATTGGTACGCGATCAAACCGATGTACGAGAAGAAGTACCGCGAGCTGATCAACGACAAAGACAAGTTCGTCTCGATCAATGACATTCGCCTCTCCCGGGATTGCGTGAAGAAGGCGATCAAGTACTTGCGCGAGATTTATCGTCACCGGATTGGCAAGACCAAGGTTATTTCTTTGAATAACCATACGGGCAAGACGGCTTAGTCAGTGATGACCTCTTCGCGAGCAAGCCCGCTCCCACCTTTGACCGCATTCCTTCAGACGAAACGCGATTAAATGTGGGAGCGGGCTTGCTCGCGAAGGCGGACTTACATTCCCCACAAATCCCAACATCCAGAAACAATTAAGCAGCCAATCGGCTGCTCGATAAACTGTTCCCGTTACGTTTACGTCACCGTGATGCTGGCCCGCCTGTGGCCTTTCTCTACGGCAACGTGCCATCACGCTACTCGGCTACACACTTTTGCCCGACAAGGTAGCGCACCAATAGAGTGCGCATCTTCAGCTCGTCGCCCTTTCCTGGATCATAATCCACGGCGAAACGACCACTGCCCACAGCTCCGGATCGCGTTCGAAAAGATCCAGCGCCCGCGTTTCAGACAGCTTGGCGAGCTTGTCGGCGGCCAACCAGGCAGCCACTTTCTCGCCTTCGTCGGTCGCGACTGCCTCCGCTGCAGCAATCAAATCCAGACCGGGATCGACCCACAATAGGGCACCCCTGGCGAAGAACGGCTCCAGCTCCTTCCAGGTAATAGATGCGGTTTCACCAAGCAGCTTGGCATAGAGGGTGCTAGGTTCTTGAGTCATGGGTCCTGTCCGGAAAAGAAATCGACGTAATCATAACGTTGGTGGTCTGGCAGAAAAACCCGGATGCAATTGAGTGACCGATTGAAAACAGCAGGAAAGCCAAGGATTGCTGATATTTCAGCTATAACCCCCGCCGCCATTCTGTCTTTTTCTTTCAAAAAAGCGACACCCTCAGGTTTTGCCCCCTGGCGCCAGCTTCCCAGGCTAACAATTGGCGCTCTACACTGTACCGGTACAGTTGCCGGGGGCATTTTCCGGAGGATATCGAAGATATCTGACCCGGTTCTGCTGCTACGGCGCCAGGACTATAAAAACTACAACAGTAAGAGTGGAGCACTATGACTAAGGCTACTAAGCAGATTTCCAAACTGTTTGCCGCTATGGTTCTGGCCGGGGTTGCCAGCCATTCGTTCGCAGCTGACACCATCAAGATCGGCATCGCCGGCCCTAAAACCGGCCCTGTAGCCCAATACGGCGACATGCAGTTCAGTGGCGCCAAAATGGCCATCGAACAGATCAACGCCAAAGGCGGCGTAGACGGCAAGAAACTCGAAGCCGTTGAATACGATGACGCCTGTGATCCAAAACAAGCGGTAGCGGTCGCGAACAAAGTCGTCAACGACGGCGTCAAGTTCGTGGTCGGTCACCTGTGCTCCAGCTCCACTCAACCGGCTTCGGACATTTACGAAGACGAAGGCGTGATCATGATCACCCCGGCTGCCACCAGCCCGGACATCACCAATCGCGGTTACAAAATGATCTTCCGTACTATCGGTCTGGACAGCGCCCAGGGCCCTGCCGCCGGTAACTACATTGCCGACTTCGTAAAACCGAAGATCGTTGCTGTTCTGCACGACAAACAGCAATACGGTGAAGGCATCGCCACCGCCGTGAAGAAAACCCTGGAAGGCAAAAACGTCAAGGTTGCCGTGTTCGAAGGCATCAACGCCGGCGACAAAGACTTCTCTTCGATGATCTCCAAGCTCAAGCAAGCCAACGTCGACTTCGTCTACTACGGCGGCTACCACCCGGAGCTGGGCCTGATCCTGCGTCAAGCCCAGGAAAAAGGCCTGAAAGCCAAGTTCATGGGTCCGGAAGGCGTGGGTAACGACTCCATTTCGCAGATCGCCAAAGACGCTTCCGAAGGTCTGCTGGTGACCCTGCCGAAATCCTTCGACCAGGATCCGGCCAACATCGCCCTGGCTGATGCGTTCAAAGCCAAGAAAGAAGACCCAAGCGGTCCGTTCGTGTTCCCGTCCTACTCGGCTGTTGAAGTCATCGCTGGTGGTATTACTGCTGCCAAGAGCGAAGACCCTGCCAAAGTGGCTGCTGCCATCCACGCAGGTTCCTTCAAAACCCCGACTGGCGACCTGAGCTTCGACGCCAAGGGCGACCTGAAAGACTTCAAATTTGTGGTTTACGAGTGGCACTTCGGCAAACCTAAAACTGAAGCCAAGCCTCAGTAAGGCGTTGCCTGACTGACTGCCAATAAAGCCCACGGCGTGCCGTGGGCTTTGTTTTACGAACGTATTGGGCCGCACTGGCGTGATCCGCCAGTCTCCCCACCTGAAAATCTCAAAACCGTCATCAGCGGTTCGCTGGCAAACCTCGCGTTCGAAGTGGATGCAGATCCACGGGGCTCGAGCGGGAAAATGACTCCACCAGTGAAATGCGTATCAGGTTTTTAGGAGCGCTGTAATGCCTGACATCTATCACTTCTTCCAACAGCTGGTTAATGGTCTGACCATTGGCAGCACGTATGCCCTGATCGCCATCGGCTATACGATGGTTTACGGCATCATTGGAATGATCAACTTCGCCCACGGCGAGGTGTACATGATTGGTTCCTACGTGGCGTTCATCGCCATTGCGGGCCTGTCCATGATGGGACTCGACAGTGTTCCGCTGTTGATGACCGCCGCTTTTCTCGCGACCATTGTCGTGACCAGTGCCTACGGTTATAGCATCGAACGGATCGCCTACCGCCCTCTGCGCGGCAGCAACCGTCTGATCCCGCTGATTTCCGCCATCGGCATGTCGATCTTCCTGCAGAACACGGTTCTGCTGGCGCAAGACTCCAAGGACAAATCCATCCCCAACCTGATCCCCGGTAACTTCTCCATCGGGCCAGGTGGCGCACATGAAGTGCTGATTTCCTACATGCAAATCGTGGTGTTCGTGGTGACCTTTGTCGCCATGCTCGGCCTGACGCTGTTCATCTCCCGCTCTCGCCTGGGTCGCGCCTGCCGCGCCTGTGCCGAAGACATCAAGATGGCCAACCTCTTAGGTATCAACACCAACAACATCATCGCCCTGACCTTCGTCATCGGTGCCGCACTGGCAGCCATCGCGGCGGTATTGCTGAGCATGCAATACGGCGTGATCAACCCGAACGCCGGTTTCCTGGTCGGCCTCAAAGCCTTCACCGCAGCGGTACTGGGCGGTATCGGCAGCATCCCCGGCGCCATGCTCGGCGGGATCGTGCTGGGGGTGGCGGAAGCCTTTGGTGCCGATATCTTCGGCGACCAGTACAAGGACGTTGTGGCGTTCGGCTTACTGGTTCTGGTGTTGTTGTTCCGGCCTACCGGCCTGTTGGGCCGTCCGGAGGTTGAAAAAGTATGACTAGGAATCTTAAACAGGCGTTGTTCAGCGCCTTGCTGGTGTGGGCCGTTGCCTACCCGGTACTCGGTCTGAAACTGACCATCGTCGGCATCAACCTCGAAGTCCACGGCACCAGCACTTCCACCCTGATCACCATCGCCGTGTGCTCGGTGTTGATGTTCCTGCGGGTGTTGTTCGACCAGCAGATCAGCTCGGCCTGGAAATCCTCGCCGAACCTGCCGGTGATGCCGGCCAAGGCCAGTACGTTCCTGACCCTGCCGACCACTCAGCGCTGGATCATCATCGCGTTGATCATCGGTGCGCTGGTCTGGCCGTTCTTCGGTTCCCGCGGTGCGGTGGATATCGCCACGCTGGTGCTGATCTACGTGATGCTCGGCCTGGGCCTGAACATCGTGGTCGGTCTGGCCGGTCTGCTCGACCTCGGTTACGTCGGCTTCTATGCCGTCGGCGCCTACAGCTATGCGCTGCTGTCGCACTACTACGGTCTGAGCTTCTGGATCTGCCTGCCGATCGCCGGGATGATGGCGGCCACCTTCGGCTTCCTGCTCGGTTTCCCGGTGCTGCGTCTGCGCGGTGACTATCTGGCGATCGTGACCCTGGGGTTCGGTGAAATCATCCGTCTGTTCCTGCGTAACCTGACCGGCCTCACGGGGGGTCCGAACGGCATCAGTAACATCGAGAAACCGACGTTCTTCGGCCTGACCTTCGAACGCAAAGCCGCTGAAGGCCTGCAGACCTTCCACGAGTACTTCGGCCTGGAATACAACTCGATCAACAAGGTGATCTTCCTTTACCTCGTTGCGCTGTTGCTGGCGCTGTTTGCCCTGTTCGTGATCAACCGCTTGTTGCGCATGCCGCTGGGCCGTGCCTGGGAAGCGTTGCGTGAAGACGAAATCGCCTGCCGTGCGCTGGGTCTCAATCCTACGGTCATCAAGCTCTCGGCCTTCACCCTCGGTGCGTGCTTCGCCGGTTTTGCCGGCAGCTTCTTCGCCGCGCGTCAGGGCCTGGTGACACCGGAGTCGTTCACCTTCATCGAGTCGGCGACCATCCTCGCCATCGTGGTGCTGGGTGGCATGGGCTCGCAACTGGGCGTCGTACTCGCCGCCACAGTGATGATCCTGTTGCCGGAAATGATGCGTGAGTTCAGTGAATACCGCATGTTGATGTTCGGCGCCTTGATGGTGCTGATGATGATCTGGCGTCCTCAAGGACTGCTGCCCATGCAACGTCCTCACATGGAGCTGCGCAAATGAGCCGCGAGATCCTCAAAGTAGAAAATCTGAGCATGCGCTTCGGCGGCTTGCTGGCGGTCAACGGCGTAGCCCTGAGCGTGAAGGAAAAACAGGTCGTGGCACTGATCGGCCCCAACGGCGCCGGCAAGACCACCGTGTTCAACTGCCTGACCGGTTTCTACCAGCCAAGTGGCGGCAGCATCCTGCTGGACGGCGAGCCGATCCAGGGCCTGCCCGGCCACAAGATCGCCCTCAAAGGCGTGGTGCGCACCTTCCAGAACGTGCGGCTGTTCAAGGACATGACGGCGGTCGAAAACCTCTTGATCGCCCAGCACCGTCACCTGAACACCAACTTCCTGGCCGGTCTGTTCAAGACCCCGTCGTTTCGCAAGAGCGAGCGCGAGGCCATGGAGTTCGCCGAGTTCTGGCTGGACAAGGTCAACCTCAAGGCATTCGCCAACCGTCCTGCCGGCACCCTGGCCTACGGTCAGCAACGTCGTCTGGAAATCGCTCGCTGCATGATGACCCGTCCGCGGATCCTCATGCTCGACGAACCGGCCGCCGGCCTGAACCCGAAGGAAACCGAAGACCTGAAGGCGCTGATCAGCATGTTGCGTGAAGAGCACAATGTCACCGTGCTGCTGATCGAACACGACATGAAACTGGTCATGAGCATTTCCGACCACATCGTCGTGATCAACCAGGGCACACCTCTGGCCGACGGCACGCCGGAACAGATCCGCGACAATCCCGAAGTGATCAAAGCCTACCTGGGGGAAGCGTAAATGCTGCAATTCGAAAACGTTTCCACCTTCTACGGCAAGATCCAGGCCCTGCACAGCGTCAACGTCGAAGTCCGCCAGGGCGAGATCGTGACCCTGATCGGCGCCAACGGTGCCGGCAAATCGACTCTGCTGATGACGCTCTGCGGTTCACCGCAAGCCCACAGTGGCAGCATCCGCTACATGGGTGAGGAATTGGTCGGTCAGAGTTCCTCGCAGATCATGCGCAAGAGCATCGCCGTCGTGCCGGAAGGTCGTCGGGTGTTTGCCCGTCTGACCGTGGAAGAAAACCTCGCCATGGGCGGGTTCTTCACCGACAAGGGCGATTATCAGGAACAGATGGACAAGGTCCTCGGACTTTTCCCACGCCTGAAAGAACGCTTCGCCCAACGCGGCGGCACCATGTCCGGCGGCGAACAGCAAATGCTCGCCATCGGCCGTGCGCTGATGAGCAAACCCAAGCTGTTGCTGCTCGATGAACCTTCATTGGGCCTGGCACCGATCATCATCCAGCAGATCTTCGACATCATCGAACAGCTGCGCAAGGATGGCGTGACGGTGTTTTTGGTGGAGCAGAACGCCAACCAGGCGTTGAAAATTGCCGACCGTGCGTACGTTCTGGAGAACGGCCGGGTGGTGATGACAGGTACCGGGGAAGCATTGCTGACTGACCCGAAAGTGCGTGAAGCGTACCTGGGTGGTTGAGTCTTTGCGGTAAACGAAAAACGGCCTTCGGGCCGTTTTTTTATGCTTGTCATAATGGAAATCTCCCCCGTAGGAGCTGCCGCAGGCTGCGATCTTTTGATCTTGGTTTTCGCCAGGACCACCGAAGATCAAGATCAAAAGATCGCAGCCTTCGGCAGCTCCTACAGGGGATTTTGGGTGTATTGGAGAGCGTGTTTAATCAGTGTCCGTGTTACTTCCTGCAAGCTACATCACCTTGCGTCGTTGCCTACAGCTACGCCAGAATCCGCCGACTTGTGCGTCTTGGGGCCTGCCTCTATCGTTTCCCTGCCACTGCCCATCAGTGGTCGGGTTTAGTCGCTCGGTAGTTCTCCCGGATCGCATAAGTGCCAAAAAGTCAGGTATTCCATCCCTGCACTTGACGGTGGCTGTGTGCAGGGCGCCCTCGGGCGCGCCGATATCCGGGGTTCTCGATCGGTCGACTAACCTGTGCACAGCCGCCACCTTTTCGTTTAGTCGCGAGCGGGTTGCAGCCTCATATAGAGAGAACCCGTAAATGTTCAAGAATTCACCCAATCCCCCGCACAATCCCAGCCCGATGTTTGTCGTCGCGCCCGGTATCGATATGCAAACCCTGCTGGGCCATGCCTGTGAATCACTTGCGTCGGCGAGTGTGATGGCCAGCAATTTCGCCGCTTTCCTGGAAGGTTCGCACCGCAACATGCTGCTCGGCATCCAGCAAAGCATCATGCTGGGCGAACTGGCGGTGAATCGGGCGCTGGATCAAATTGACCAACAAGAATCCTGATCACCAAGATCACCCTGTGGGAGCGGGCTTGCTCGCGAAAGCGGTGTGACATTCAGTATTAATGCTGACTGACAC
>NZ_JAHBDP010000008.1:0-13313 GCF_019956495.1 Pseudomonas sp. BF-B-26
GCTCGCGAATGCGGTGGGTCAGTCAACATTGATATCGACTGATCCACCGCATTCGCGAGCAAGCCCGCTCCCACAAGGGGTTTTGTATGTGTCTTTAGAGGTTGAGCAGTTGCAAACGCTCACGCACCGACGCTTCGATCCCGGCCTCATCCAGTCCGCATTCGGCCAGCATTTGCGCAGGCTTGGCGTGCTCGACGTAACTGTCCGGCAAGCCCAGGTGCAGCATCGACTTGAGGATGTTTTCGCGGGCGAGAAACTCGCTGACGGCGCCACCGGCACCGCCCATGATCGCGTTCTCTTCGATGGTCACCAGCAATTCATGGCTACCCGCGATGTCGCGCACCAGTGCTTCATCGAGCGGTTTGACGAAACGCATGTCGACCACGGTGGCATCCAGCGTCTCGGCGACTTTCAGCGCCTCGGCCAGTTGCACGCCGAACACCAGCAGGGCGACTTTGCTGCCCTGGCGACGAACCACACCCTTGCCGATTTCGATCGGCTCGAGGTTTTTCTCGATCGTCGCGTTCGGGCCAGAACCGCGCGGATAACGCACCGCCGCCGGGCCGTTGAACAGGTGGCCAGTGGTGAGCATTTTGCGCAGTTCGTTTTCGTCGCTAGGGGTCATCACCAGCATGCCGGGGATGCAGCGCAGGAACGACAGGTCGAAGCTGCCCGCGTGAGTCGGGCCGTCTTCGCCCACCAGACCCGCGCGGTCGATGGCGAACAGGACGTCGAGGTTTTGCACCGCGACGTCATGAATCAATTGGTCATAGCCACGTTGCAGGAACGTCGAATAAATCGCCACCACCGGTTTCGCGCCTTCGCAAGCCATGCCGGCAGCGAGGGTCACAGCGTGTTGTTCGGCAATCGCCACATCGAAGTAGCGCAGCGGGAAACGCTCGCTGAAGGCCACCAGATCGGAGCCTTCCTTCATCGCGGGAGTGATGCCCACCAAACGCGGATCAGACGCGGCCATGTCGCATAGCCATTCACCAAATACGCCGGAATACTTCGGTCCGCCCGCTTTCTTCGGCGCGGCGGCCGGAGCGTCCAGCGGTTCGAGCTTGGTGATCGCGTGGTAACCGATCGGGTCGACTTCCGCCGGGGCGAAGCCTTTGCCTTTCTTGGTGACGACGTGCAGGAACTGCGGGCCTTTCAGATCGCGCATGTTGCGCAGGGTGGCGATCAGGGTCGGCAGGTCGTGGCCATCGATCGGGCCGATGTAGTTCCAGCCCAGCTCTTCAAACAGCGTGCCGGGAACCAGCATGCCTTTGGCGTATTCTTCGGTGCGACGGGCGATTTCCCAGGCGCCAGGCAGGCGCGACAGGACCTTTTTGCTGCCTTCGCGCATGCTCGCGTAAGTGCGGCTGGAAAGGATTTTCGCCAGATAGTTCGACAGCCCGCCGACGTTGCGCGAGATCGACATGTCATTGTCGTTGAGGATCACCAGCATATTGGCGTCCACTTCCGGCGCATGGTTCAGCGCCTCGAAGGCCATGCCAGCGGTCAATGCGCCGTCGCCGATCACCGCGATTGCCTTGCGATCACTGTTTTGCAGGCGGGCGGCTATGGCCATGCCCAGCGCTGCGCTGATCGAGGTGCTGGAGTGGCCGACGCCAAAGGTGTCGTACTCGCTCTCTGAACGACGCGGGAAAGCCGCAATGCCGTCCTTCTGGCGCAGGGTGCCCATGCGCTCGCGACGGCCGGTGAGGATTTTGTGCGGATAGGCCTGATGACCCACGTCCCACACCAGCCGATCGTCCGGGGTGTCGAAGACGTAATGCAGCGCGATAGTCAGCTCGATGACGCCCAGGCCAGCACCGAAATGCCCGCCGGTCTGACCGACCGTGTAGAGCAATTCCAGGCGCAACTCATTAGCCAGGGTTTCCAGCTCGGCCTCGCCTAACCGGCGCAGGCCGTCCGGCGTGTTGGCACGGTCGAGCAGGGGCGTGGTCGGGCGCTTGCGGGGAATCTCATGAAACGTCGTGGGCATCAGGCGAATCGTTATAGGTATAAAAGATGCGGCAGTTTACCTGATGCATCGCCCCCTGCCCACGCGTTGGTTTTAACTTGGCGGATACGCCGTCAGCTGCGGCGGGTGACGATATAGCGGGCCAGATCGCGCAACGGCTCGGCCGCCGCGTCAAACGGTCGCAGCGCGTGCAGGGCTTGATCACGCAGTTCCAGGGCGTAAGCCTTGGCGGCGTCGAGGCCGAGCAGGGCCGGATAAGTCGGTTTGTCGCGAGCAATGTCGGCGCCTTGGCGCTTGCCGAGGGTTTCGGTATCGCTTTCGACGTCGAGAATGTCGTCCTGCACCTGGAACGCCAGGCCGATGGCCTGTGCATAAGTCTGCAAAGACTTCAGTTCGTCCTTCTCCGCGCGGCCACTGGCCAGGGCGCCGAGTTTGACGCTGACCTCGATCAGCGCGCCGGTCTTGTGCCGGTGCATGTATTCGAGGGCTTGTTGATCGAGCTTCAGACCGACCGAACCAAGGTCGATGGCTTGACCGCCGACCATACCGGCCGGGCCTGCGGCCAATGCCAGAGCACTGACCATTTGCAGGCGGAGGTGATCGGAGATGAGAGCAGCGTCAGAGTTGCTCAGGCGTGGATCGAGCAGGGCGCTGAAGGCCAGGCTCTGCAAGCCGTCACCGGCCAGAATCGCGCAGGCTTCATCGAATTTTTTGTGAGTGGTCGGCTGGCCGCGACGCAGATCGTCGTCGTCCATGGCCGGCAAATCGTCATGCACCAGGGAATAAGCGTGAATCAGCTCCACTGCGCACGCTGCGCCGTTGGCGTGCTCAGCCTGGCCGCCCAGCGCTTCGCACGCGGCGTAGGCCAGCAGCGGGCGGACCCGTTTGCCACCATTCATCACGCTGTAGCGCATGGCCTCGTACAGACGCGCGAGCTCCGGGCTCGGCGCGCTGAACAGGGTTTCCAGTGCAGCATTGACGCGGGCCTGGCTGGTCGCCGAATACGCTGCAATCATTCTGGCTGATCCGCGTCGAAGGGTTCCTCGGCCAGCTCGCCATCACGCTCGAGCAGCACCTGAACCTTTTGCTCGGCCTGGGCCAGCGCCGCCTGGCAATCGCGGGTCAGACCGATGCCTTGCTCGAAAGCCGTCAGCGAGTCTTCCAGCGACAATTCGCCGTTCTCCAGACGCTCTACCAGCGTTTGCAGGTCGGCGAGAGATTGTTCGAAATCCAGTGCAGCTTTTTTGCGGGCCATGGCGGCTATTTCCGGTTGACGTTAAACCGGCGCGACACTAGCAGACATGGGGGGTATGGGCAAATGAGCGGGGGACTCAACCGCTGTATTTCCCCAGTAAACCAACCCTGTGGCGAGGGGATTTAGCGGAACGCCGCATCGCCCCGTTCGGCTGCGAAGCAGTCGTCAATCCGGACAACTCGGTCTGTTTGGCCGGACGCTGGGGGCCGCTTCGCGACCCAACGGGGATAAATCCCCTCGCCACAGTTGTGTGTTGCAGCAGGTTACTGTGTTGAGTCATCGGGATAGCTGATTTGATAGCGGGTACTGCGCCCACCACCGGGCAGACGTATGAGGCATCCTTTCTCCAACAAATCGGTCAGATGACGGGTTGCGGTAGCTTTGGATACCTTCGCCACGGCCTGATACTGCGCCGCACTGATGCACTCCGAGAAACCTCGCTCCCCACCATCGAGCAAGCGGTTCAGCACCTTGGTTTGCTCGGTTGAAAGCTCTGATTCCCGGTGCGCCTGCCAGAAACGCGCCTTACCCAGCACGCTTTCGATCCGCGCCATGGCCTGTTGCAAGCTGCGCAGCAGGGTTTGCAGAAACCATTCCAGCCACTCGGTGATATCCAGCGTGGCTTTCTGGCAGGCTTCGAGCACTCGATAATAGCCGGACCGGTCTTCGAGAATACTCGCGGACATGGCATAGAAACGGATGGCTTGGTCTTCACCCTGAGCCAATGCCAGATCGGTGATCGTTCGCGTCAGGCGACCGTTGCCATCGTCGAAAGGGTGCAGTGTGACAAACCAGAAGTGCGCAATGCCGGCCCGCAGCAATGGATCAAGTCCCGCCTGATTTCGGCTGGCGGTAAACCAGGTGAGGAAGGTGTCGAGCTGTCGCTCAAGGCCCTGACGAGGCGGGGCTTCGAAGTGAACGGTTGGTCTGTCGAGGCGGCCGGACACCACTTGCATCGGATCATCGCCGCGTAGCGCACCGACACGGATCGGCCGGGCGGCGAGATCGGTCTCTTGCTCGGGAAACAGCCATTCGTGCCAATCCAGTAATCGCTCCAGCGTCAGCGGTTCAGCGAAATGCTGAGTGGCGTCGAGCATCAACTGCGCCAGCCCTTCACTGCGCTGGCTGACATTATTGCCATCGACCAGCTCCAGGCCCAGCCGTCGCGCCAAAGAGGAGCGAACCGAGCCGACATTGAGCTGCTCACCCTCAATGGCGGATGAGGTCACGATGTTCTGCAACAGTGCATCCAGTTCGCTCTGAGCGCTCAGCGAACTGCCCACTGAACTCGCCATGCCCATCAATCGCCCTTGGGCTTGGACACACTCGCGCAAAAACGGCCCCAACCGCTCTGCTTGCCAGTTGAAATTGGGCCAGTCGGGCTGCTGCCAGATCCAGTGAGGTGCCATGAACTCGGTACTCTTGGAGTGGGTGAGCCGAATAGAAATGTTATTCGGCTCATATAGTGAGCCGAATATGACGCCTATTCGGCTCACCGTCCACCTGACAGCGTGAATTCCACCGCAAAAATAGATGTATCTGATTGTTAAAAAACCGCCGAATGGCTAATCTTCGCGCCTTCTACGACCCGATAGTCATGGGTCTTTCTGACGAAACGCAGTTTTTGGATCTGTAACGCGCCGAGGATCGGGCGCAAGGTTTCGTTATGCATGGCAGGAGGCGTCACATGCGTTCATTTCTTCTATTGCTGATGGGGCTCGTCTGCGCGACCGCTGCCTGGGCCGAGCCGACGGCCGAGTTGTCGGAGCCGGTCGGGGGCTGGCGCTACAACGGCCTGCTCGATCGCAGCGAATATCCTCAAGTTGCCTATCCGACGCCGCCCATCGACCGGGGCGTGCAGCGCAATCGCACTATGATCCAGGGCCAACTCAAGGCCATCGGCACTCAGCGAGGGCCGCACACCCTGGCCGTCAACGGCAATCCGCTGAATCTGTACACCGACGATCAAGGGCGTTTCGCCCGGCCGTATGCGTTCGGCGCCGGCTCCAACAGCGTTGAAGTACGCAGCGCTGAAGGCCAATCCCTCAAGCGCGTTCAATTCTATGAAGCCAACAACCTGCGCACCCCGGCGCGGATTCGCGTGGTGTTGGGCTGGGATGACCCGAAAGCCGAACTCGACCTGCACATCATTACCCCCGACGGCCAGCATGCGTTCTGGGCTCGCCCGGCGATGAGCAACGGCGGCGGTCTGGACCCGGACGGTGTCGATGGTCCCGGCCCGGAAATGTTCACCATGACCGCGCCGATGCATGGCACTTATCTGGTTTACGTGAACTATTGGGGCAACTTTGGCAGTGGCGGCTATAACTTCGATGAGACCAGCAACCAGAACGAGGTGATCACCTCGCAGATCAACCTGGTGCTCAACGAAAACACCGTCGACGAAAAACGCGAGACCTTCATCGTGCCCCTGCGGGCCATCGGTGACCTGCTGCTGGTCAAGACTTTCAACTATTAAACATCCCGCTCCACGGATGACATCGGGTTTTGTGAACATGAGCGATAACACTGTTTCTCCGGCCGCCGAAACGCCTGCAGCCAAAACTCCTCGCCGCTGGCCGGCTCTGGTAGTAGGGCTGGTCCTGGTGGCCGGCGTCGCGGCCGGGTTGGGCTGGTTCATGCACAAACCCAAGGCGCCCCCGGCGCAGTTGGCCAGTGACAAACTGGGCATGAGCCGCCCGGACGGTCTGCTCGAAACCCACTCCTTGAGCCAGTTGCCCAAGGATTTGCTGGCGGTGCCGTTCCTCAAGGAAACCCTGACCGAAGATTTCGTCTTCTATTACGAAGCGCACGCCGATCGCCTCGGCTTGATCGGCAGTCTGCGGCGGATCATTTACGAACATGACCTGAAGTTGCAGGACAGCCTGATCGAGCAGCTCTTCGATCAACCGGCAGACGTGGCGTTGTGGCGTGGGGCGGATGGTCGGCTGAAAGACTTTTTGTTGGTGATGGATCGCGGTGGTCTGGCCAAGGTGCTGGAGCCGCTGGCGAAAGTAGCGCTGGATGATTCGCAGCTGACCCAACTGGCTGAAATCAAGGTTGCCGGCGATGTGGTGCCGCTTTATCAACTCACCTACAACCACAGTAAAGCGCTGCTGTTCGCCTCTCATGGCGACAAACTGGTGGTGCTGTCCAATCCGGCCAAGTTGTATGAGGCCGGCCACGGTCCGGTCGAAGAACCCGGCATGGTGTCGACTGAATCCCTGGAAGCATTGCTCGGCGGCCAGAAACTGTTCCCCGAAGCTTTCGGCCTGCCACCACGCGCGCCTGAAGTGAAACAACGCCTGTCGGTCAATTCCAGCGTCCTGGCCATGGGTTACCAGCGTTTCATCCCGAACTTCGCCGGGCTGCGTTTCGACATGGACGACAAGGGCTGGCACAGCTTCCTGGCCATGGACGAACTGGACGACCAGCCGGACTTCGATTTCAAGCCGATCTGGCAAGCCATGCCGATGGGCGCCAGTGCCTGCGTCGCCTTGCCGCTCGCCGCCGAACAACAAAAACCGCTGCTGGTGAAACTCGGTGCCGAAGAGTCGGTGGCTCAGGCCCTGACCGAACACATGGCCGGTGCCGCTGGCCTGTGCTGGTACGCTGATTCGCGGTTGTACACGCCGCTGCTGGTGGCCAGTTTGAACGATGACGACAGCGCCAAACTTGACGGCGACCTGGGCAATCTGTTCGGCTCGATGGTCGGCGCCTACGAAGGCAACGTCGAAGAGCACGCGTTCCCGGTGATCGAGAAACAGCAAGGCCCAACCCACCAATGGCAGCGTCAGGTCAGCTCAAGTTTCGGTCCTTACAAGGCCAAGGATGCCGAGAACCCGGACGCGATCACCGGCAAGGCGTTCATGAAAGTCAGCCTGGCGCGCCACGGTTCGACGCTGCTGTTTTCCCTCGACGACAAGCTCGTGGACAAAGCCCTCGGCACCCTCGACAAACGCTTCCCGCCGATGGCCGACGTGGTACCGAAAGACCTGCTGATGCCGGTCTACTTCGGCCCGGATTCGATGGCGCAACTGATGCAACAGGAAACCCTCGACAGCCTGCCGCAGGACATGGAACCGGTGTTTTACAACGCCGCGCAAACCTACCTGATCCCGAAACTGCGCAAGCTCGGCGGCTACGGCAAATACGCCCTGACCTTGCCCGAAGGCAGCGAGCCCGACGGCCACTGGCAATGGCTGCCGCTGGAATGGAAAGCCCTGTGACAGCCCTTATCCGAGGCCTCGGCCTGCTGGCGTTGCTGCTGGGCACCCGGGCATTTGCCACTGAGGCGCCGCCGCTGGACGTGCAGCAATCCCAGGTGTTCCGCGCCTGGTTCGTGCGCATCGCCCAGGAGCAACTGACCCAAGGCCCGAGTCCGCGCTGGTATCAGCAAGACTGCGCCGGCCTGGTCCGTTTCGCCGCCAACGAAGCGCTGAAAGTCCATGACGACAAATGGCTGCGCAGCAATGGCCTGTCCAACCGTTACCTGCCGCCAGAACTGCAACTCAGCGAGGCGCAACGCGGCCTGGCCCAGCAATGGCAGCAGGGCGGCGGCAAGGTCGGCCCGTACGTCAACGCGATCAAACTGATTCAGTTCAACAGCCATTTGGTCGGCCGCGATCTGGCGCAAGCCCGGCCCGGCGACCTGATGTTTTTCGATCAGGGCGACGACCAGCACCTGATGATCTGGATGGGCCGCTACATCGCCTATCACACCGGCACCACCACCCCGACTGACAACGGCATGCGCTCCGCAAGCCTGCAGCAACTCATGACATGGAAGGACACCCGATGGATACCCGACGCAGCCAACCCCAACTTCATCGGCGTCTATCGACTGAACTTTCTCTCCCAATGATCGGTGCCCGCATGCTGCGTTTTCTGTCCCTGCTGTTGGTCCTGGTGCTGCCGTTTTCGGCGGTCAACGCCGAAGACGCCGTCGAGCCGAGTGGCTACACGCCGGTGGCCGGTGAAAGCTTTTTCCTGCTGGCCGACAGCAGTTTTGCCAGCGACGAACAGGCGATGGTTCGCCTCGAAGCGCCGGGTCGCGATTATCGTCGGTTCCGCATGGAGCCTTACGGCGGCGCTGACATTCGCGTGTACCGCATCGACAAGCCGCTGGATTTCCTCAAGCGCCAGAAGAACCTGCACCGCGTGGTCAGCGACGGTCAGTTCAAGGGTGAAGGCCTGTCGAACACCCTCGCGTACCTGTGGGACAACTGGTACCGCAAATCCCGTCGGGTGATGCAGCGCGCGTTCTCTTACGAATCGCGTAAGCAAGTCACCGAGGAAGTGCCGGAGCTGAAGATGGGCGCCGCCATGGCCGCGCCAACGCCCTATGACGCTCAGCCGCAATTCGCACTGATTCCGGGCCTGCCGGTGGTCAGCCAATTCCGCTATCCGCTGTGGCAAGCCAAACCGATCCAGCCGCCTGAAGGCGTGAACCTGGCCGGTTCTTCCAGCGAGTTCGTCAGCGTTGCACCGGGCAACGTGTACATCCCGTTGGGCAATCTGAAGCCGGGTCTGTACCTGGTGGAAGCGCTGATCGGCAAGTACCGCGCGACCACCATGGTCTTCGTCTCCAACACCGTGGCCGTGAGCAAGATTGCCGGTGATGAATTGCTGGTGTGGGCCGCGCGCAAGCATGAAGGCAGTTCGGTGCCAAAGGTGAATGTGCTGTGGACCGATGGCCTCGGCGTGATGAGCAGTGGCGCTACCGATGCCGATGGTTTGCTGCGTCTGAAACACGTCAGCCCTGAGCGTTCCTTCGTGATTGGCGAGGACGAAGAGGGCGGGGTGTTTGTCTCCGAAAACTTCTATTACGACAGCGAAATCTACGACACCAAACTCTATGCCTTCACCGACCGGCCGCTGTATCGGCCGGGGGATTGGGTGTCGCTGAAGATCGTCGGTCGCGAGTTCAAGAACGCCCGCGACTCGGTGCTGCCGACTGCGGCCGACGTCAACGTGACCGTGCTCGATGCCACCGGCACGGCGCTGCAATCGCTGGCGTTGAAACTCGATTCCAAGGCGGGCACTCAAGGCCGTTTCCAGTTGCCGGATAACGCGGTAGCGGGCGGTTACGAGCTGCGTTTCAGCTACAAGGATCAGGCCTACAGCAGCGCCTTCCGTGTCGCCGAATACATCAAGCCGCACTTTGAGATTTCCCTGAACCTGGCCAAGCAGGATTACCGCACCGGCGAACCGGTGAAGGGCAGCCTCGTGCTGCTGTACCCGGACGGTAAACCGGTGGCCAACGCCAAGTTGAGCCTGAGCCTGCGCGCGCAACAACTGTCGATGGTCGACAACGAACTGCAATACCTCGGGCAATTCCCGGTTGAGCTGACCAGCACCGAACTGACCACCGACGCCAAGGGCAACGCGACGCTGGATCTGCCGGCGGCCGAGAAGCCGAGT
Source organism: Pseudomonas sp. BF-B-26 (assembly GCF_019956495.1). Lineage (NCBI taxonomy): Bacteria > Pseudomonadati > Pseudomonadota > Gammaproteobacteria > Pseudomonadales > Pseudomonadaceae > Pseudomonas > Pseudomonas sp. BF-B-26. The sequence goes on from NZ_JAHBDP010000008.1 coordinate 9,651, forward strand.
CGCTACATGCTCACCGTTTTCGCCAGCGATGGCGCGGCGTATCGGGTCAAGACCACCAAGGAAATCCTCATCGACCGCGGCGCGGCGAGTTTCAGCCTGCGCGCGCCTCAGCGTTTTAGCGCGGTGGGCGACAAGGTTGCGTTCAGCTACTTGAACGAAGGCGGCAGCGAGCAAAGCAAAGCGGTTACGCCGAGCAGCTACAGCTGGGTGCGCCTGGAAGACCAGAGCACCGGTGAAGGCAAACTGGCCGCGAAAGATAAAGGCTTCACCCTGGCCTTCGACCGTCCGGGTACTTACAACCTGACGTTGAAGGATGACCATGGCCGCGTGGTGGGCGCCACCGGTCATTCGGTCACGGGCGACGGCGTCAAAGCCGTGCCGGGCACCGTGGAAATTGTCCTCGATAAACCCGAGTACAAGGCTGGCGACGAAGCCCTGGCATTGATCACGTTCCCTGAGCCGATCAGCGATGCACTGCTGTCGCTGGAGCGCGACAAGGTCGAGGCCACAGCGCTGCTGTCCAAGGGCGGCGACTGGCTGAAGATGGAAAAACTCAGCGAGACCCAATACCGCGCGCGGATCCCGGTGAAGGACAACTTTGCGCCGAACCTGACGTTCTCCGTGCTGTACACCAAGGGCGGTCAGTACAGCTTCCAGAACGCCGGCATCAAGGTGATCGCGCCGCAGATCGACGTGGTCATCGCCACCGATAAAGAGGCGTATCAGCCGGGCGATACCGTGTCGGTGGACTTGACCACGCAGTTCGCTGGCAAGCCTGTTCCAGCGCACCTGACGGTCAGCGTGGTGGACGAAATGGTCTACGCGTTGCAACCGGAAGTGGCGCCGACCATCGACCAGTTTTTCTACCACCCGCGCCGCAACAACGTGCGCACCAGCGCCAGTCTGTCGTTCATCAGCTACGACGTGGCATTGCCGGGCAGCCCTGGCGCGCCGGGTAAAGCCAATCGTAGCGAGCGCGGCGTGAAAGTGCTGGAGCGGCCGCGTCGTGAAGACGTCGACACTGCCGCGTGGCAGCCGGAATTGATCACTGACGCCAACGGCAAAACCCGTTTCACCTTCAAGATGCCGGACTCGCTGACCCGCTGGCGCATCACCGCCCGGGCCATTGCCGATGACGGTCAGGTCGGGCAGAAAAAGCAATTCGTACGCTCGGAAAAACCGCTGTACCTGAAGTGGAGCGGCCCGACCAAATTCCGCAATGGCGACAAACCGGATCTCGGCGTGTTCGCGTTCAGTCAGGCCGAGAAACCGGTCAAGGCTGAGCTGGTGATTCATTTCGCTGGCGCCGAACAACGCGTCCCCGTGACGCTGAACAACGGCATCAACTACATCGCGCTGCCGGCGTTCCCGTTGGCCAGTGGCGAGTGGACGGCTGAGCTGGTGCAGGATGGCAAAACGGCCGATGCCTTGGCTATGCGGCTGACCGCGACCGGCGAAGGTTGGCAGGTGACTCAGAACCAAAGCCTGGACGCGGCCAGCGGTGATACGCCGCTGACCTTGCCAGCAGACGCGACGGATATTCGCCTGCGTCTGGATGACAGCCCGCAAGCGCTGTTCCGCTCGGCGCTCGACGATCTGTTGAGTTATCCGTACGGCGGCGTCGAACAAACGGCCAGTCGTTTGCTGCCGCTGAGCATCGCGTATCCGACCTTGTCGTCGAATCCGCAAATCCGCGATCGCTTGCGCCTGATCATGCAGAACAGCCGTCTGCGCCTGGTGCAAATGGCCGGGCCTTCGGCGAGTTTCACCTGGTGGGGCATGGACGGCGAGCCGGATGCATTCCTCACCGCTTACGCTTACTACGCCGACTGGCACGCCAGCAAAGCCTTGGAACTGAGCCTGCCGCCGGAGCATTGGCAGCGAGTGCTGGAAGTCTATTCGAAGCAGGCGAAAAACACGCCACTGTTGCAGAGAGCGCTGATTCTGTCGTTCGCCAAACAGATGCAATTGCCGGTGAACACCTTGCTCAGCGGTTTGATGGATGACCTGTCGAAAGCGGGCGAAGGTAATGCGGCGAACCTGATGGACGATGGTGAAGACAGCATCGTCATGAGCGATCCGGATTCGGCGCTCGGTCTGGCAGCTGCTCGTGCGCTGACGGCCTCGTTGGCTAAGCAATCGAAGGTGACTCTGCCGGACGCCTTCAGTCGTCAATTGCCAGACGCGCAACAACGATTGGCGGTCAGTTCGCAGCCGTTTGCCGAAGCCTTGAACCTGTCGCTGCAAGCCTTCGATCAGGCTCACGCGCAAGCATTGTTGCAACGACTGTTGCCACAGCAATCGACCCTGGAACGCGCATTGGCGCTGACCTGGTTGCAACGCAGCATCGAGCAGGCTTCGCCTACCATTGCACTGGCACCGGGTGAAGGCTGGAAGAAAAAATACGGTGATACCGGGGAGATTTATTGGACGTGGCAGGGTGCTGCGCCGGTGCCCGCAGTGCTGTCGCTGACCGGTGCGCAAGAGCGTCCGTTGCAAGCGGCGTTGAGCTTTCAGACCAAACAACCGCTGGTCGATCCGATGGCCGTGACCATCACCCGTCGCCTGTCGCGTCTGGTGCCGGGCGACGAAGCCTTCACCTTCAAACTGGAAGCGGTGGGTGCCAAGCCGTTGTCCAGCGACAGCCTGTATCTGGACGAAGTGATCATCACCAGCAAAGCCGCGAAACCGCTGCGCTACGGCTTGCTCGAAGTGCCGTTGCCACCGGGCGCCGATGTCGAGCGCACCACGTGGGGCATCAAACTCATGGGCAAGACTGGCACCGAACCGTCCGCGTTGGAGAAGGCGCGTTTCGAGTCGGGGCAGATGGCCTATGCCATTCCGGTCGATGCCTTGAGTGGTGAATTGCGCCTGCGTCATTTGGTGCGTTTCTCGCAGAAGGGCCAGTTCAACCTGCCGCCGGTGCGTTTCACTCAGGTTTACGCGCCACAGCATCAGGCCCAGGAACAGAAACCGGCGCTTGGCCAGGTCACGGTCAACTGACATGACCCGACCTCTGGTCTGGTGGCTGCTGTGCTTGATCCCTGCGCTGGCAATCGCGCAGGAGCCGCCGCTGCGGCTGGCCTTTAAGGGTGAGTTGCTGTCCTTGAGCCAGACTCAGGTGATCGCGCGCGAGCCGTTGCCTGCTGATCTGCAGACGCCGTTGGGCAGTGTGTGGAAGTTGTTTGTGTACGGCTGGCTGGTGGATACCAATGCCCATGAGCCGGCTTACGAATGTCGAGGTCAGTCGAAAGACGAAGTTTACTGCTGCACGGCGGGCGGCAAGATTGAGCGCGATCAGGCCTTGGTGAAGTCGTGCGGTTTGTACTTTGAACCGCAGCGGCTAGGCATTGCTGGCGCTGACTGGCGCACGTATTGGCAGGCGCGGCAGGCACCGGAGTGGTTGCTGGATTTGGCTTCGTTGCAGCCTTCCACGCGCGTTTCAGTGACTGAGTTGCTGCGAATGCTGGCCGTGATGCCGGCGCAGGATCAAGCGCGGCGGGTGTTGCTGGATGTGGTGTTGAATGCGGCTGACGGCAATGTCGTGGGCGAACTCGGTGGCCGGTTGCGGGTGAAAACCTGGAGCTGGCTGGGGGATCAGGACCCTTCGTCGCGTCAGGGCGGTTTCGCCGGGTGGACGGCGGATGGCACGCCGGTTTGGGC
>NZ_JAHBDP010000009.1:0-13189 GCF_019956495.1 Pseudomonas sp. BF-B-26
GGCCGATGTCGATCACCCAGTCACTCTGGGCCACCACGCGCATTTCATGTTCGACGACGATCACCGTATGCCCCGCCGTCACCAGCGTATTCAACTGTTCGAGCAAGCGATCGACATCCCTTGGGTGCAAACCGGTGGTGGGCTCGTCGAGCACATACAACGTTGCCCCGCGCTGGTTGCGTTGCAGTTCGGTGGCCAGTTTGATCCGCTGGGCTTCACCGCCCGACAGCTCGGTCGCCGGCTGGCCGAGGCGCAGGTAACCCAGGCCGATATCGCGCAGCACCTCCAGCGAGCGGCGAATACCCGGTTGCTCGGCAAACACCGTGACCGCCTCGTCCACCGTCAGTTGCAACACCTGGGCGATGTTCAACCCTTGCCAGATGATTGCCAGCGTCTCGGGGTTGTAGCGCGCGCCATGGCAGGTCGAGCACGGTGCATAGACGCTGGGCATGAACAGCAACTCAACGCTGACAAAGCCTTCACCTTCGCACGTCGGGCAACGGCCCTTGGCGACGTTGAAGGAAAACTGGCCCGCGTCGTAACCCTCGGCCCGGGCTTCAGGCGTGGCGGCGTACAGTTTGCGCACGTTGTCGAAAAGCCCGGTGTAGGTCGCCAGGTTCGAGCGCGGTGTGCGGCCGATGGGTTTCTGATCGACTTGCACCAGGCGCTTGATCGACGCCAGCCCCGCCGTGACCTGACCGCCGCTGACCTGCGGTGCGTCGTCCTCAAGGCTCAACTCCTCGGGCTCGCTATCACTCACCGCCCGCCCTAGATGGGCGCCTATCAGCTCGAGCAACGCCTGACTGACCAGGCTGGATTTACCGGAGCCCGAGACACCGGTCACCGAGGTGAAACAGCCCAGTGGAAACTCGGCACTGAGGTTGTTCAGGTTGTTGCGGGTGATGCCTTCGAGCCGCAACCAATCGGTCGGCTTTCGGCTGACACGCGATTGGGTGACCTGCTCGGCGAACAGATAAGCACGCGTCTGCGAGTTCGTTATCTCGGCCAGCCCTGGCGGTGGCCCGCTGTACAGAATCCGGCCACCCTGCTCGCCGGCCGCCGGGCCTACGTCGATCAACCAATCGGCGCGGCGCATGGTTTCCAGATCATGCTCGACCACAAACAGGGTGTTGCCGGCAATTTTCAAGCGTTGCAGGGCTTCGAACAGCGCTTCGCCATCCGCCGGGTGCAGGCCGGCCGACGGTTCATCCAGCACGTAAATCACCCCGAACAACTGCGAACCCAATTGCGTCGCCAGGCGCAGACGCTGCAACTCGCCGGACGACAGCGTCGGCGTGCTGCGTTCCAGCGCCAGGTAACCGAGCCCCAGATCGGTCAACGTACTGACCCGCTCCAACAAATCCTGAGCTATCCGTTGCGCGGCCAGGCGTTTCTCCACCGACAGGTTCGGTGTGTGGCGTACATCCGGCGCGTTGGCGTGACCACTGGCGCCGTGGGCCACTCGTTGCTCGCGGGCTTCGCGGGTCTGGTCGTGCGTCAATACTTCGCCCGCCGCCTCGGCCTGTTCGAGGTAGCTGTGAGCGGCGACTGGTTTCAAGACTTCGGCCACTTGCAGCAACGGCATCTGCGACAGTTCGCCGATGTCGTAACCGGCAAAGGTTACCGACAACGCCTCGCGCTTGAGCCGTTTGCCGTCGCACAACGGGCACGGGCTGCCGAGCATGAATTGCGAGACGCGCTTCTTCATCAGCGCGCTTTGGGAATGGCTGAAGGTGTGCAGGATGTAGCGCCGGGCGCCGGTGAACGTGCCCTGGTAACTCGGTTCCATTTTGCGTTTGAGCGCGACTCTGGTTTCTTCGGGGGTGAGCCCGGCATACACCGGCACCGTGGGGGTTTCTTCGGTGAAGAGAATCCAGTCACGCAGTTTTTTCGGCAGATCGCGCCAGGGTTTATCGACGTCGTAACCCATCGTCACCAGAATGTCGCGCAGGTTCTGTCCCTGCCAGGCGGTGGGCCAGGAGGCGACGGCGCGCTGGCGAATGGTCAGGCTCGGGTCCGGTACCATCAACGCTTCGGTGACTTCATACACCCGCCCCAACCCATGACATTCGGGGCACGCGCCCTGGGGCGTGTTGGGTGAAAAATCTTCCGCATAGAGCATCGGTTGCCCCGACGGATAACTGCCGGCCCGGGAGTACAGCATGCGGATCAGGCTCGACAACGTCGTCACGCTGCCCACCGAAGAGCGCGTGCTCGGCGTACCCCGTTGTTGCTGGAGCGCCACCGCCGGTGGCAAGCCTTCGATGGAGTCGACGTCCGGCACGCCGACCTGATCGATCAGACGCCGCGCATAAGGCGCCACGGACTCGAAATAGCGGCGTTGCGCTTCGGCGTAGAGGGTCGAGAACGCCAACGACGATTTCCCCGAACCGGACACGCCAGTGAACACCACCAGGGCATCCCGGGGGATATCGACATCGACGTTTTTGAGATTGTGTTCCCGGGCGCCGCGCACCCTGACCATGCCGGAGGGGGGATTGGAAGTCATGAGCAGCCTTGATTGGAAGGTTCAAAGAAATGCGGTTCACCTGTAGGAGCTGAGCTTGCTCGCGATAGCGGTGTGTCTGACGCACCGCCATCGCGAGCAAGCTCGGCTCCTACAGGGGTTGATCGTTCAGCCGTTGAGAACGGTGCGCACCATATGGGTCAGCGCCTGGGGACCATAGGGTTTGCTCAGCAAATAAGTATCAGGGCTGAGCTGGTGATTGCGCGAGATAATGTCACGGGTGTGGCCCGAGGTGAACAGCACGGCCACCGGCGGCGTCTGCACCTTGGCCCAGGCGGCCAGGTCCGCGCTTTTGATCAGGCCGGGCATGACCACGTCGGTGAAAATCAGGTCTACCACGGCGCCCTCCAGCAACATCTGCATCGCGACGTCACCGTTAGCCGCCGTCAGCACTCGATAACCTTCTTCACTCAGCAACTCCACCGCTGAGCTGCGCACCGCCTCGTTGTCCTCGACCACCAGAATGGTTTCGTGTCCGCCTCGCTGTTGCGGGTCATGACGTGTCGTTTCGTTGAGCATCGGGCGCAGGCTGCGAGGGAAATACAGCTGCACCCGCGTGCCCTGCCCGACCACACTGGAAATCTCGATATGCCCGTCACTCTGCTTGACGAAACCGAACACCATGCTCAGGCCCAGCCCCGTGCCCTGGCCATCGGCCTTGGTGGTAAAAAACGGCTCGAAAGCCTGTGCGAGTACTTGCGGCGACATGCCGACACCCTTGTCAGCCACCGCTACACAGACATAGTCGCCGGCGACGATGCCCTTGCCTGCACAAAACTTGCTATCAAGGGCAATGTTCTTGGCGCTCAGGTCAATGGTCCCCTCGCCGTTCATGGCGTCACGGGCATTGATCGCCAGATTGAGGATGGCGTTTTCCAGTTGATTGCGGTCCACGTAGATGCGCCAAAGGGCTTCGGCCGCGCTGACGTTGATCTGGATGGTTTCCCCCAGCGCCCGCTGCAACAATTCCCCGAGCCCATCGAAGACCTGCCGCAGATCGCAGACCGCTGGCGACAAGGGCTGACGACGGGCGAACGCGAGCAATTGCGAAGACAGTTTGGCGCCACGTTCGACCGCGGCAATCGAAGCGCTGACCCGGCGCTGCACATTGGCGTTGTCCGGTTCATGCCGCGCCAGCAAGTGCAGGTTGCCAGCGATCACCTGCAGCAGGTTGTTGAAGTCATGGGCCACGCCGCCGGTGAGGCCGCCGATGGCTTCGAGTTTCTGCGATTGACGCAATTGTTCTTCAGCAGCCAGTCGCGCTTCGACTTCGTCGGCAACACGTTGCTCCAGGTTGCGGGTGAACTTGAGCAGGGATTCTTCGGCGCTCTTGCGTTCGTGGATATCGATCAACACCCCGGGAAAACGGAACGGTTCGCCCTGCTCGTTGAACTCGCAGCCACCACTCGCCAGCACCCACAGATAACTGCCATCCGGGCGCAGGACTCGATACTCGGCGTTAAACGGTTCGCCGGTTTCCACGGATTGATCGATCTGCTCCTGCACCCAGCTGCGGTCATCGGGATGGATCCGTGCTGCGGCGATGTCCATTGGCAGGTCGGCCAGGTTTTGCTCCGGCGGGTAGGAAAAGGTGCGGGCAAAACGCTCATCACCGGAGAGCACATTGTCCTTGATGTCCCAGACGAACGAGCCGAGCAAAGCCCCGGCATTGAGCGCCAGGCGCACCCGTTCGTTGTCGGCGTGATAGGCATCCTCGGCGGCCTGACGACGGCGTTCGGAAATCACATGCTCGGTGGTCTCGACCACCATCGCCATGACCCCGGCCGGTTTCCCGTCATCATCCGCCACGGGGCTGTAATAGAGGTCCAGCCAGACGTCTTCGGGTATGCCGTCCCTCAAAAGCACAAGCTCTTTGTTGCGATAGGACAAGGTGCCGCCGGCCAGGCAGGTGTCGACCACATGCCGATTGAATTCGGCGACTTCCGGCCAGCCCAGCTCCACCGGGGCACCCAACAGGTAAGGATGGCGGCCACCGGCGAATTTCGAGTACGCATCGTTATAGATCATGTAACCGGGTCGGCCCCACAGCATCACCATCGGCAATGGGGACGCGAGCATCAACTGCACCGCGCTGCACAAGCTTCTGGGCCAGGTGTCCATGTTCCCAAGCTCAGTCAGGCTCCAGTCGAACGCGCGGATGCGCCCGGCCATTTCACCGTTCCAGCCTGCACACCCATGGCTATCGTCTAGAAACTGCATCGACTGATTCTGTATCCCTGTAGATGACTGGCTTAAGGGATCGCAACGGCATGAGGACGGTACGTGCCCGTTTGTTTCGAGCATCGCCGTCGCCAATGGTTTCATAGAGGTTAGCTGATTCACATCATCCAGGCTTTTGTGGCAATGGAGCTCTACAGACGAACCATGTAGCAGCTACCTTGTGGCGAGCATCAGACCTCGATCAGGTGCTTGAGCGGGTGGTAGCCAGTCTTCAGTGTCGCGGCGACGTCGAGAATCGCCTTCTCGATGCCATTCAAATGCATGCAGGTCAGTTCGATCGCGGCGCTCTGATTTCCCGCTTCGATGAACTCGATCAGCCGCAGGTGTTCGTCGTCGCGGCAGGCTTCGTGACTGTCGTCATCCAGCGCGGCGGCGTACAGCGAGGCGCGGGAAATCAGCTTGCGGAACCAGTCCAGCAACACCGGGTTGTTCAGGCTTTGCGCGAGTTTGATGTGAAACTCACCGAGCAAATGAATCAGCCGTTCATGGTCGCCACTGCGGTGCGCTTCATCTTCCAGCAACAGGTGATCACGCAGGTCCTGGGTGACGGCAGTATCACGACGACGACAGAGCTCGGTGACGATGCCGATCTCGATCAGGCGCCTCGTTTCAAACAGCGAGCGAATCTCCTCATCACTGGGCAACGATACCGACGCCCCTTTGTTGGGCTCGGTGGTGACCAGGCCATCGGCCTCCAACTGTTTGAGCGCGGCACGAACCGACGTCCGGCTGACATTAAAAAGTTCGGCCAATGACGCTTCGCCGAGCTTCATCCCGGGACGCAATGAACGTTTGCTGATCGCCTCGTAAACCCCTTGGTAGACGCGGTCGACCGTGGTTTCGAGTTTTTTCTCGGTCATCTGAACACTCCTTTAGCGCTAAACAACCGGCCCCAGGCGATGAGCAGCCTTTGAAAAAGGGGGTTGCACGAGCAGATTAATCCGGTTATTTCTAGATTGCATCCAGATATTGCATACAATAATTAGAGGAATGCACCAATATGGGTCATCCAGCAGCGATTGAAGTGCGTAACGTCTCCAAGCGGTATTCCGACGATCCTGGGCTGGCTCCAGCCCTCGACAACGTTTCAGTCGACATTGCCGACAATGAATTCTTCACCCTGCTCGGCCCTTCCGGCTGTGGCAAAACCACCCTGCTGCGCACCATCGCCGGCTTCGAACAGGTCAGCGAAGGCGAGATTCGTCTGGCGGGCGAACCGGTCAATGATTTGCCACCGTTCAAGCGCCGGGTCAACACCGTATTCCAGAGCTACGCGCTATTTCCACACATGAGCGTCGCGCAGAATATCGCCTTCGGCCTCGAGATGCAGGGCCTTGATCGCAAGCTCATCCCGCAACGTGTCGATGAAATGCTCGCGCTGGTGCAAATGCAACACCTGGCCCAGCGCAAACCGGCCGAGTTGTCCGGTGGCCAACAGCAGCGCGTGGCCCTGGCCCGGGCCCTGGCGCCGAAACCCAAAGTGCTGTTGCTCGACGAACCGCTGTCGGCGCTGGACTTGAAGCTGCGCAAGGAAATGCAGGTCGAACTCAAGCGCGTACAGAAGGAAGCAGGGATCACCTTCATTTTCGTCACCCACGATCAGGAAGAAGCCCTGACCCTGTCCGACCGAATCGCTGTGATGTCCGCCGGCAAGATCCTGCAAATCGGCACACCGAACGATATCTACGAACGACCCAAACATCAGTTTGTCGCCCAGTTTATCGGCGACATCAATTTCCTCCCCGGCCACATCAAACGCGGCCAGCAAAACGAAAAACTGTTCGTGCCGAACGGCATGCCGGTAGAAATCCCCTGCCTGGCCCTAGGCTTCGACGGTGCTGCCGTTCAATTGGCCTTCCGCCCGGAGCGTTCGCAACTGGTCGACCTGGCGCAACCGCATCACCTGCGCGGTGTGATCGAAGCGGTGTTGTATGTCGGCACTGCCACGCTCTATCAGTGCCGGTTGAACAACGACGTCAAGGTCATGCTGCGCGAGAACAACGAAGGCCTGAATCGTGGCCGGGTGGTCGGTGATCGTATCGCGGTCAACCTGCCGCCCCACGCCTGTCTGTTGATGGAGGCCTGAGATGAGCGTCAGCAGCACTTCTCCCGCCCTCAACCGAGCGCTGTTGCTCAGCCCGGTGGTTCTGACTTTGCTGGCGTTGATCGCCATTCCGCTCGGCATCATGGGCTACATCAGCCTGTTGCCGCGCAATGTGTATGGCGGCGTCGACTGGCAGGCCAACTGGCAATTGCAAAGCTACGTGCAACTGTTTTTCCAGGAAGGTTTCGACGGTGAACTGGAACTGAACTGGGTCTACGCCCAGGCGCTGTTGCGCTCGGTGTTCCAGGCCGGCGGCACCACGTTGCTGTGTTTCCTGTTCGGCTTCCCGGTGGCGTTGTGGATGTCGAGCCTGACACCGCAGCGGCGCAACCTCATGGTGTTGCTGATCACCATTCCGTTCTGGAGCAACCTGCTGATCCGCAACTACGCCTGGCTGATCATCCTGCGCGAGCACGGCTGGGTCGCCCAGAGCCTCAACGCGCTGTTCCCGCAGGCCGGCGGCATCACCCTGCTCTATAACGACTTCGCCGTCAGCGTCGGGCTGGTCTACAGCTTCCTGCCGTTCATGATTTTGCCAATCTACTCGACCCTGGAAAAACTCGATTGGCGCCTGGTGGAAGCGGCTTACGACCTCGGCGCCAATCGCTGGCATGCGTTGCGGCGGATCATCCTGCCGCTGTCGATGCCCGGCGTGATTGCTGGTGCGCTGCTGGTGTTTGTGCCGAGTCTCGGTGCCTTCATCACCCCGGCAATTCTCGGCGGCGGCAAGACGCTGATGATCGGCAACCTGATCCAGCAACAATTCGGCACCGCGCGCAACTGGCCGCTGGGCAGTTCGTTGTCGTTCCTGTTGCTGGGGATTCTGCTGCTGTCCCTGGTGCTTTACGCCCTTTATAGCCGCAGCACCGCCAAAACCCTGCGTCGGGGAGCCACCGCATGATCGCCCTGCACCTGAAAAAACTGCCCCTGACCCGCGAAGTCAGCCTGTTGATCCTGGCGTATCTGTACGTGCCGATCTTTGTGCTGATCGCCTACAGCTTCAACGCCAACCGTTCGGCCACGGTGTGGACCGAGTTCTCCTTTGCCTGGTACGGCAGGATTCTGGCCAACCCGTCGATCCAGACGGCGGCGCTGAACTCGATCATCGTCGCCAGCATCGCCACGGTGTGTGCCACGGCCATTGCGTTGCTCGCAGCGCTGGCGACTTACCGGCCGTTCTATGGACAGAAAATGGTCGAGGGCGGGATCAACCTGCCGCTGATCCTGCCGGAGATCGTCACCGCCGTGGCCACGCTGCTGCTGTTCATGGCGCTGGGGATCAAGCTCGGTTTACTGACGGTGATCGTCGCGCACATCGGCTTCTGCATTCCGTTCGCGTACCTGCCGATCCGTGCCCGGCTCAATGACCTGGACAAGAGTTTGCTGGAGGCGGCGAACGATTTGTACGCCAACCCGTGGCAGGTATTTCGTCGAGTGACGCTGCCGCTGCTGTGGCCGGCGGTGTTGTCCGGTTCGGTGCTGGCATTCGTGGTCAGCCTCGACGACTTCATCATGACCTTCTTCGTGGCCGGCCCCGGTTCGACGACGTTGCCGGTGTACATCTTCTCGGCGATCAAGTCCGGCGTCACGCCGGAGATCAACGCGATCTCGACCCTGATGCTGGTGATTTCCATCGTGCTGGTGGTGCTGGCCTTCTGGCTGGGACAGCGCGGCAAAAACCAATGAGCCTGGAGCCTGCTGTTATGAATAAAAAGCCAATGAAAACAAAAAGCATGCGTTTCGCTGTCGCCGGTCTGGCCCTGAGTTGCTTCGCGGCGTTCAGCGCCCAGGCCGCCGAACCCAAAGAACTATTCTTCTACAACTGGACCGACTACTACCCGGTCGATCTGCTGGCCAAGTTCGAAAAGGAGACCGGGATCAAAGTCACCATGGACGGCTACGACAGCAACGAAACCCTGCTGGCCAAGTTGCAGGCCGGTGGCGCGGCGTATGACGTGATCGTGCCGTCGCAGTCGATCATGCGCACGTTGATCAACCAGGACTTGCTGCTGAAAATCGACGCGTCGACCCTGCCCAACTTCCAATACGTCAAACCGGCGTTCCGCGACCCGAGTTTCGACCCCGGCCGCAAGTTCTCCGCCCCGTACCTGTGGGGCACCACCGGGTTTTCCTATGACAGCGCACGGGTGCCCGGCGGCAAACTGGACGATTCGTGGAAAGAGTTCTTCGAACCGCGCAAGGAACTCGAAGGCCAACTCGCCGCCCTCGACACTTCCAGCAGTGTGATCAACGCCGCCAGCCATTACCTGAACGTCGACGAATGCAGCGAAAACCCGCAGGACGCCAAGCGCATTCTGGAGCTGCTGCAAAAACAGAAACCGCACTTGAAGATGTACAGCTCGGACAACACCGTCGACCGCATGGCCTCCGGTGAAGTGATCATGATGCAAAACTGGAACGGCTCCACCGCCCGGGCCACGTTGCAAAAAAGCACCATCAAGTACGTGTACCCGCGCGAAGGCCTGGCGATGTTCCAGGACAACTTCGCCGTACCGAAAAGCGCCCCGCACCCTGGCAACGCGAAGATCTTCATCGACTGGATGATGAAGCCGGAAAACGCTGCCGCCGTGTCCAACGCCATCGCCTACGCCAACGGCATCCAGAGCGACAAGCTGATCGACGCCAAATGGCGGGTGATGGACGCGATCAACATGCCCGACGAGTTCGCCTCGCGCCTGCGCCCGGAAAAAGAGTGCAGCAACAAGGCGCGGGAGCTGCAGGACCGGATCTGGTCGAAGCTCAAGGGTTGATCCAAGACCGAGGTGCCGCCTTCGCGAGCAAGCCCGCTCCCACATTTGATCTTCAGTGGTCACGCGGACAATGTGGGAGCGGGCTTGCTCGCGATGAGGCCCGCCCAAACACCACAAAATTTGAGGTATGCAATGACCCAACCCCGCTGGCTACGTAATGTGCGGCCTTATGGTGGCGCCGCCGAAGACCTGCTTCTTGAAAACGGCCTGTTCAAAGATCGACGCCCCGCGTCCAACGCGCCGTTGGACGCCACCGACATCGACGGCCAAAACCAGCTCCTCACCCCCGCCCTGGTCGAAAGCCACGTCCACCTCGACAAAACCCTCTGGGGTCAACCCTGGCGCCCGAACAGCGCCGGCCCGACGCTCAAGGACTACATCGCCAACGAGCGCCGCGTGCTGCGTGACGTCCAGGCACCGATTGCCCAGCGTGCCGGCGCCCTGCTGGAAAACTGCATCGCCCGTGGCTCGCTGACGATGCGTTGTCACGTCGACATTGACCCGGAATTCGGCCTGCGCCACGTCGAGGCCATGCAGCAACTGCGCGAAGGCTACCGCGACCTGATCGACCTGCAACTGGTGGTGTTCCCGCAAACCGGCCTGATCAGCCGCCCCGGCACCGCCGAACTGATGCGCGAAGCCATGGCCCTGGGCGTGGAAAACGTCGGCGGCCTCGACCCCTGCGGCATCGACAACGACCCCATCGCCCAACTCGACTTCGTGTTTAAGCTGGCCAGTGAATTCGAGCGAGGCGTCGACATTCACCTGCACGACAAGGGCGAACTGGGCCTGTGGCAGATCGCGCTGATCGCCGACTACACCGAGCGCTTCGGGTGTCAGGGTCGGGTGATGATCAGCCACGCGTACTGCCTTGGGATGTTGCCGTGGAGCCAGGTCAAACCGGTGGCCGAACGCCTCGCGGCGCTGGGCATTTCCCTGATGAGTTCGGCGCCGGCCGATTGCGCGGTGCCGCCGTTCCTCGCGTTGCGCGAGACCGGGGTGAACCTGTGCCTGGGTTCGGACGGCATTCGCGACGCCTGGTCGCCCATGGGCAACGGCGACATGCTCGAACGGGCGATGCTGCTGGCGTTTCGTTTCGACTTGAACAAGGACGATGAACTGGCAGCGGCGTTCGAAGCCGCCACGGTGAATGGCGCTCGGGCATTGGGCTGTGAAGGTTATGGAGTGGAGATCGGTGCACCGGCGGACTTTTTGCTGATGCCGGTGCAGACGCTGGGTGAGGCGGTGGTGTCGCGTCCGGTGCGGCAGGTTTATCGCGGCGGTGAGTTGATCGCCTCCGGTGGCCGACTGCTGGAAAGTCGTTTGTGAAAAGGATCGGATTGAAAGCCAGTTGCGTGGTCGGGTTCGACGGTACGCAGCATGTGCTGTGGCGCGACGGCGAAGTGGTGTTCGAAGGTTCGCGCATTGTGTTTGTCGGGCGGGGTTATTCGGGGCCGGTGGATCAGTGGATTGATTATGGCAACGCGTTGATCGGTCCGGGCTTTATCGATCTGGATGCACTCGGAGACCTTGATTCGACGGTGCTGACGCTGGACAACGGCGATGAGCGCGACATGGGTCGGATGTGGTCCGAGGACTACCTGGCGAGCGGTCCGCGGGAGAGTTACAGCCCGGATGAACAAGTCTTCAAATACCGCTACGCCTTCACTCAGCTGATCCGCAACGGCATCACCACCGCCATGCCGATCACCTCGATGTACTACCGCGAATGGGCCGAGACGTACGACGAGTTTTCTGCGGTAGCCGGTGTCGCTGCCGAGTTGGGGCTGCGGACTTACCTCGGCCCCTGCTACATGAGCGGCATGAGTTATTGGCGCGCCGATGGAAGCCTCGGGCATCACTGGGATGAAGCCCGGGGCATGGCCGGGCTCGATGCGGCTGTGCGGTTTTTCCATGATTTCGACGGTGCGCACGAGGGTTTGATTCGCGGCGCGCTGCTGCCGGACCGCATCCAGACCTGCACCCCGGCCCTGCTGCAACGCACTGCCGCGCTGAGTCGGGAACTGAACGCGCCAATGCGTTTGCATTGCTGCCAAGGGCTCGGTGAGGTGGCGATGGTCGAACAACTGCGCGGCACTTCGCCGCTGGGTTGGTTGCAGCAATTGAATCTGCTGACCCCACGCAGTCTGCTGCCCCACGGCATCTACACCTGCGGCGATGACGATCTGCAACGCGTGGTGGATGGCGGCGCGAGTCTGGTGCATTGCCCTGTGGTGTTTGCCCGTGACGGTGAGGCGTTGAACTCCTTCGGTCGCTATCGGGCCAAGGGCATCAACTTCGCCCTGGGCACCGACACCTGGCCGGCGGATTTGCTGGAAAACATGCGCCAGGGTCTGAACATCTCGCGATTGATGGAGGGCGGAAACTTGCTCACCAGCACCCTGGATTTGTACAACGCCGCCACTCTCGGCGGCGCCAAGGCCCTGGGTCGCGATGATCTGGGCCGCTTGGCACCGGGCGCCAAGGCCGACATCACGGTGTTCAGCCTTCGCGGCCTGCATTTGGGGCCGCTGTTCGATCCACTGAAAAACCTGGTGCTGGCCGGGCGCGGTGACGACTGCATCGCCAGCTACATCAACGGCCGCTGCGTGATGCAGGACGGTCAGGTTCAAGGCGTCGACTACCCCGCCCTGCAACGTCAGGCCCAACACCAATTCGAAAAACTGATGCGCAGCCACAGCGACCGGGCCTTTGGCCAACCGGACTGGAAAGGCCTGTTCAAACCGGCCATCCCGTTCGCTGACGACTACAGCGCAGACGCGCCGCTGAGCGCGATTGATCCCCTTCTTTAGAGAATTCTGCCCATGCAAAGCTTCGACTTCAGCCAATTGAGCCCGCGAGACAAGTACAAGATTCTGATCGGCAGCGTGGTGCCACGGCCGATTGCCCTGGTCACTACCATCGACGGCGAAGGTCGGATCAATGCCGCGCCCTTCAGCTTCTTCAACGCCCTCTCGGCCGACCCGCCGATCCTCGCGTTGGGCGTGGAAAACTACGGTGACCAAAGCCCCAAGGACACCACGCGCAATATCCAGTTCAACCAGGAATTCACCGTGAACATCGTCAGCGATGCCCTGGTGGAAGCCATGAACGTCTGCGCCGTGCCGTTCGCCCCCGGTTTCGACGAACTGACTGCTGCGGGCCTCACTGCCATTCCCGGCACCACGGTCAAATGCCCACGAATCGGCGAAGCCCCGGTGGCGCTGGAATGTCGACGGATGATGGCGCTGTCCATCGGTCAGTCACGGGAGATCATCTTTGGCGAAGTGTTGATGGCGCATGTACGGGATGAATTGATCGACCCGAAAACCTTGTATATCGATCAACTCGGGCTCGATGCGATTGGGCGGATGGGTGGGCATGGGTATGCGCGTACGCGCGATTATTTTGACTTGCCGACACGCTCGCTGCAGGCGTGGACGGATGCGCCGGGGGGTGGCGAAAGGTTTTGGCCTGTCACCAAATAGAGCAAGCTTACACATAACCTGTGGGAGCGGGCTTGCTCGCGAAAGCGGTGTATCAGGC
>NZ_JAHBDP010000010.1:0-13075 GCF_019956495.1 Pseudomonas sp. BF-B-26
GTGCGCGTCGTGACGAAGACGGTTACTACTGGATTACCGGTCGCGTGGATGACGTGCTCAACGTCTCCGGCCACCGCATGGGCACCGCCGAGATTGAAAGCGCGATGGTCGCCCACCCGAAAGTCGCTGAAGCGGCGGTGGTCGGTGTGCCGCACGACATCAAAGGGCAGGGCATTTATGTCTATGTCACCCTGATCGCTGGCGAAGAGCCGAGCGAGCAACTGCGCCTGGAGCTGAAGAACTGGGTGCGCAAGGAGATTGGTCCGATTGCTTCGCCGGATGTTATCCAGTGGGCGCCGGGGCTGCCGAAGACTCGCTCGGGCAAGATCATGCGCCGCATTCTGCGCAAGATTGCTACGGCCGAATACGATGGGTTGGGGGATATCTCCACCCTGGCCGATCCGGGTGTGGTGCAGCATTTGATTGATGAGCACAAGATCATGAACGTCGCCTAAACGGTTCTTGAGTCACCAAAGCCCCGCCCGGCATTGCGCCTGGCGGGGCTTTTTACTGCCTGGGGTTTTTGTATTGGCAGTCCGGGCCTCTTCGCGAGCAAGCCCGCTCCCACAGGATCTCCAGTGGACACAGCACTTGTGATCACCAAAGAACTACTGTGGGAGCGGGCTTGCTCGCGAAGGCGTCCTGTCAGACACCACATCAACAACAGCCAATAATTATCGGTATCGCCTGTAGGTGGTTTCCCACTGTTACCCGCCACCGTTCAAGTAACTGAATGTGTAACCGCTCAATCGAATCCGGGGCATAGGGAAACGCCAAAATGCCTTTTCGCACCTCATAAGCGCTCATAAAAAATAAGACACAACGCTGCGCTTGCCGGATTAGAAGGGTTTGCCAATAATAGGCCCGCAATTTGCAGCATAGATCGGTTCACTGTCTTTTGCTCTTGCATGAATTTGCAAGGCTGTCAACGCGCCCAGGCGGCTTTCTCGGTGCTTCTGTAATTAGTTGTCGCATTGAAGAAATATCGGCTTCGGGCCTGTCGTTAGAATGCCGATCACTCGCTCGTTGTTGCTCGCGTTGAAAAAAGCGCGCGATTCGTACGACGCAGCACCGCTTTGCGGTTCCACTCATTCGCATATTGGGCTATCGCTCACTCTGCCGTTTTAGCCCTTTACCGATGGAGTCCCAAGATGAAGAAACTCGTGCTGCTTGGCGCCCTGGCACTGTCCGTGCTGTCCCTGCCGACTTTCGCCGATGAAAAGCCTCTGAAAATTGGTATCGAAGCGGCTTACCCTCCGTTCGCTTCCAAAGCGCCGGACGGCGGCATCGTTGGTTTCGACTACGACATCGGCAATGCGCTGTGCGAAGAGATGAAGGTCAAGTGCGTTTGGGTCGAGCAAGAGTTCGACGGTCTGATCCCGGCACTCAAAGTGCGCAAGATCGACGCGATCCTGTCGTCCATGTCGATCACTGAAGACCGCAAGAAGTCCGTGGACTTCACCAATAAGTACTACAACACCCCGGCTCGCCTGGTCATGAAGGCCGGCACGCCAGTCAGCGACAGCCTGGCTGAGCTCAAGGGCAAGAACATCGGCGTGCAACGTGGTTCGATCCACGAGCGTTTCGCCCGTGAAGTGCTGGCCCCGCTGGGTGCCGAGATCAAGCCTTACGGTTCGCAAAACGAAATCTACCTCGACGTGGCTGCTGGCCGCCTCGACGGCACCGTGGCAGACGCTACGTTGCTGGATGACGGTTTCCTGAAAACCGACGCTGGCAAAGGTTTCGCCTTCGTTGGCCCGGCGTTCACCGACGTCAAATACTTCGGCGACGGCGTAGGTATCGCCGTTCGCAAGGGTGACGCGCTGAAAGACAAGATCAACACCGCGATCACCGCCATTCGTGAGAGCGGCAAGTACAAGCAAATCCAGGACAAATACTTCGCCTTCGATATCTACGGCAAGTAATACGCCCCGGCGACAAGTCCGAAATGGCGCAAGCAACAGGATCTCTGAGGTTTGCGCCATTTTTTCATCCCCCTTTTCGAGGACCTGAATCATGTTGAAAGGCTACGGGGCTGTCATCCTCGATGGCGCATGGCTGACGCTTCAGCTCGCCTTGTCGTCCATGGTCTTGGCCATTGTTCTGGGTCTGATCGGCGTTGCGCTGCGTCTGTCCCCGATTCGCTGGCTGGCCTGGCTGGGCGACCTGTATTCCACGGTGATCCGCGGGATTCCCGACCTGGTGCTGATCCTGCTGATTTTCTACGGCGGTCAGGACCTGCTCAACCGCGTCGCGCCGATGCTTGGTTTTGACGAGTACATCGACCTGAACCCGTTGGCCGCCGGTATCGGCACCCTGGGCTTCATCTTCGGTGCGTACCTGTCGGAAACCTTCCGTGGTGCCTTCATGGCGATCCCGAAGGGTCAGGCAGAAGCCGGCATGGCGTACGGCATGAGCAGTTTTCAGGTGTTCTTCCGGGTGTTGGTGCCACAGATGATTCGCCTGGCGATTCCGGGTTTCACCAACAACTGGCTGGTCCTGACCAAGGCCACCGCGCTGATTTCGGTGGTGGGGCTGCAAGACATGATGTTCAAGGCCAAGCAGGCGGCAGATGCCACCCGCGAGCCTTTCACCTTCTTCCTCGCAGTGGCGGCAATGTACCTGGTGATCACCAGCGTTTCGTTGCTCGCATTGCGTCACCTTGAGAAGCGCTACTCGGTAGGCGTAAGGGCGGCTGATCTATGATCTTCGACTACAACGTCATTTGGGAGGCCCTGCCGCTGTACTTCGGCGGCCTGGTGACCACCCTCAAATTGCTCGCGCTGTCGCTGTTTTTCGGCCTGCTGTGCGCATTGCCGCTGGGCTTGATGCGCGTCTCCAAGAACGCAGCCGTCAACATGACGGCCTGGCTCTACACCTACGTGATCCGCGGCACGCCGATGCTGGTGCAGCTGTTTTTGATCTACTACGGTCTGGCGCAGTTCGAAGCGGTTCGTGAAAGCTTCCTCTGGCCGTGGCTGTCCAGCGCGACGTTCTGTGCGTGCCTGGCCTTCGCGATCAACACCAGCGCCTACACCGCTGAAATCATCGCCGGCAGCCTGCGTGCTACGCCGAACGGCGAGATCGAAGCCGCCAAGGCCATGGGCATGTCGCGCTTCAAACTGTACAAGCGCATCCTGCTGCCATCGGCCCTGCGCCGGGCACTGCCGCAGTACAGCAACGAAGTGATCATGATGCTGCAGACCACCAGTCTGGCGTCCATCGTGACCCTGATCGACATTACCGGTGCCGCGCGTACGGTCAACGCGCAGTTCTACCTGCCGTTCGAAGCCTACATCACCGCCGGCGTGTTCTACCTGTGCCTGACGTTCATTCTGGTGCGGATGTTCAAACTGGCCGAGCGCCGCTGGCTGGGCTATCTGGCCCCGCGGAAGCACTGATATGGAACGCATCGATCATTCATTGCCGTGGAGCCATTTGGGCAGCGAACGCCAGATTTCGGTGTTCCGCTTCGGCTCTGGCGAGCGCAAGGCCTACATCCAGGCCAGCCTGCACGCCGATGAATTGCCGGGCATGCGTACGGCTTGGGAGCTGAAAAAGCGCCTGACCGAACTCGAAGCCCAAGGCTTGCTCAACGGTGTGATCGAACTGGTGCCGGTGGCCAATCCACTGGGCCTCGGCCAACTGCTTCAGGGCAATCATCAAGGGCGTTTCGAGGCGGGCAGCGGCAAGAACTTCAACCGGGATTTCGTCGAGCTGAGCGCGCCAGTGGCCGCCGAGCTGGACGGGCACCTGGGTGATGATCCGCACGCCAATATTCAGCTGATCCGTCAGACCATGAGCGATGTGCTCGCCGCATTGCCGCCCGCCGCCAGTCAGTTGCAAGGCATGCAACGCATTTTGCTCAGCCATGCCTGCACCGCTGACGTGGTGCTGGATCTGCATTGCGATGCCGAAGCGGCGCTGCACATGTACGCCTTGCCGCAACACTGGCCGCAATGGCGTTCGTTGGCCGCGCACCTGAACGTAAAGGTGGGACTGCTGGCGGAAGATTCTGGTGGCAGTTCGTTTGACGAAGCCTGTTCGCTGCCGTGGTTGCGTCTGTCGCGTCTGTTTCCGGATGCGCAGATTCCCTTGGCCTGCCTGGCGACTACCATTGAACTGGGTGGTCAGGCCGATACCGGGCGCGCTGAAGCCAGCGCTTACGCCGAAGGCATTTTGGCGTTCCTTGCCGAGCAAGGCTTGATCAGCGGCGAATGGCCAAAACCTGCGCAAGACGCTTGCGAAGGCATGCCGTTCGAAGGCACCGAATTACTGTTTGCGCCACACCCTGGCGTGATCAGTTTCTTGCGTAAACCCGGTGAATGGATTGAAGCCGGCGATGAGATTTTCGAAGTGATCGATCCGTTATCGGATCGGGTCAGCACGGTGTGTGCTGGTACGTCCGGGGTGCTGTTTGCCATTGAACGGCTGCGTTATGCCCAACCCGGTTTCTGGCTGGCCAAGGTGGCGGGGCGCGAAGCGCTGCGTCACGGGCGCTTGCTCAACGACTGACTGACTGTTTTTGTGAGAACCGACCGCATGTACAAACTTGAAGTCCAAGACCTGCATAAACGCTATGGCAGTCACGAAGTGCTCAAGGGCGTGTCCCTGAAAGCGGCGGCTGGCGATGTGATCAGCATCATCGGCTCCAGTGGCTCCGGCAAAAGTACTTTCCTGCGCTGCATCAACCTGCTCGAGCAGCCGCACGCGGGCAAGATTCTGCTCAACAACGAAGAGCTGAAACTGGTCGCCAACAAGGAAGGCGCGCTGAAAGCGGCCGACCCGAAACAGCTGCAACGCATGCGTTCGCGCCTGTCGATGGTGTTCCAGCATTTCAACCTGTGGTCGCACATGACCGCGCTGGAAAACATCATGGAAGCGCCGGTCCACGTGCTCGGCATGTCCAAGGCCGAAGCCCGCGAGAAGGCTGAGCATTACCTGAACAAGGTCGGTGTGGCCCATCGTAAAGACGCTTACCCGGGCCACATGTCCGGCGGCGAGCAGCAGCGTGTGGCGATTGCCCGTGCGTTGGCGATGGAACCTGAGGTCATGCTGTTCGACGAACCGACGTCGGCGCTCGACCCGGAGCTGGTGGGCGACGTGCTGAAAGTCATGCAGGCCCTGGCACTGGAAGGCCGGACCATGGTGGTGGTGACGCACGAAATGGGCTTCGCCCGTGAAGTGTCGAACCAGCTGGTGTTCCTGCACAAAGGTGTCGTCGAAGAAAGCGGCAACCCGCGTGAGGTGCTGGTCAATCCACAATCCGAACGTCTGCAACAATTCCTCTCGGGTAGCCTGAAGTAAACCGAACTCCCGTTGCGCACCGGGATAGTGCATGCTTCGCAATCTAGAGGCTGGCCCTGATCCCTTGTGGGAGCGGGCTTGCTCGCGAAACGGTGGTTCAGACAGCCACGATGTTGACTGATACGCCGCTTTCGCGAGCAAGCCCGCTCCCACATTTTTGATTTCTGCCGGTTTCGAGATTTGCGTTCATTTACGGGCTAGCCTTGGCCCATGCCTTCATTCTGTTCTTTGTTTCGGATTGCCCGCCATGACTGCCCATCGAATTGGTTTCCTGATTTGGCCCAGCACTAAAGCACTGACGCTTGCGCTGGCTGAGGAGGCCTTGCGTGTTGCCCAGCGTGTGCATCCGGACGTTGTCTACGAACTGTCGTTTTTGCAGGCCGAACCGCCGACCGAAGGTGCCTGGCAGTTGCCGGGTGAACCGTGGGCCGGCAAGCTCGAGAACTTTCAGAAACTGTTCCTGCTCGCCGATGAGCCGCCGACCACACTCGCGCCAGCGCTCAGCAGTGCGCTGAAACAACTGGTGCGTGCTGGCTGCGTGATCGGTGGTTTGTCGGCCGGTGTTTACCCATTGGCGCAACTGGGTTTGCTCGACGGTTATCGCGCTGCCGTGCATTGGCGCTGGCAGGACGATTTCACCGAACGCTTCCCGAAAGTCATCGCCACCAGTCATCTGTTTGACTGGGATCGCGATCGCCTGACCGCGTGCGGCGGCATGTCGGTACTCGACTTGCTGCTGGCCGTGCTGGCACGCGACCACGGCGCCGAATTGGCCGGTGCAGTCTCGGAAGAACTGGTGGTCGAACGCATCCGTGAGGGTGGCGAACGCCAGCGCATCCCACTGCAGAACCGTCTCGGCTCCAGCCATCCGAAGCTCACCCAAGCGGTGTTGCTGATGGAGGCCAACATCGAAGAGCCGTTGACCACTGACGAAATCGCCCAGCATGTGTGCGTGTCCCGTCGGCAGCTGGAGCGGATCTTCAAGCAATACCTCAACCGCGTGCCGAGCCAGTACTACCTGGAACTGCGCCTGAACAAGGCCCGGCAGATGTTGATGCAAACCAGCAAGTCGATCATCCAGATCGGTCTGTCGTGTGGCTTCTCCTCGGGGCCGCATTTCTCCAGCGCCTACCGCAACTTCTTCGGCGCCACGCCGCGGGAAGATCGCAACCAGCGGCGCAGCAGCAGCCCGTTCGAATTGTCGTCGGTGCCCTCGGAGCGTGGGTGACCGGGCAGCACGTCACCTGCCGAGGCTGGTTTACTCCTCTGTTTCGGAGCCTTCAGACGTCGAGACGTCCATCTCTCCTCGATTGATCACTTCTTCCACACCAAAGTCTATGCCCGTCCGTTCGAAGTAACCGATCAGCCGCAGCAGGCTCTCCTCGGAAAACCGATTACCTCGAAAACTGATGTTTTCAGCGACTTCCGTCGGCAGTTCCATTACGTCGCTGGGGACTTCGGTAATGGCGTTGCCACTGAGGTCGGCCCAGTCCAACTCTGTCATTTGCAGCAGGCCAGACGGGATTTCGGTGATGCCGGTGTCATTCAGCAGTACGGTAACGAGCTCCGTCATCTGGCTCAGGTCTGGCGTTTGCCCCAGAGGGTTGTGGGCCAGATCGAGATAATCGAGCTGTTCCATACCCGCCAGCGCACTTGCCGATTCCGCTGAAAGTCTGACGCGGCACTGCGGAAGTGACAGCGACCGCAGTCGACCCATCTTGAACACAGCATCGGGAATGTTGCCCAGATTACAGTCGCGCAGTCGCAGGCTTTTGAGGTGGGTAAACGACTCCAGAAAATGCCCGATGCGGGTCACTCCGTCGACGCTGCGCAACTCCAGCGATGTCACATGACTGAAGTCGGCGTTCAGGGTCGGCAGCTCGCCGTTGATGTCGGACTCGAAAAAGAGTTCATAGGTGGGCTCCAACGCCTCATTGAAATCATCCAGTTCGCTTTCATGCCGCCAGCACTGCTCCAGCGTCTGTTTGAACTGGTCGCGGTTCATGTGTTCGACAAGCTGTTGTTGAGCGGTGAACGGTTCACCCGTCAACGGGTGCTGGGCCGGAAGGTCGGAAGTCCATACCGCCAGGTCGTTGCTCAGTTTCGCCAACTCCGCTTCAAGGTGTGTCAGCTCGATCCGGCCGTCAGCCAGAGTGCCGGCCAATTCATAGACAAACTCGCTCGCCTGTTCGACCTCCAGGTTCGGGTACAGGGCCCTGACTCGGTTGATGTCCGCCTCTGGGGCATAGACGCCCAAATCATATGAGCTGCTGAAGTAGTGATGCTTGATCAGTTGTCGGGCGTTATCCGAAAGCGGATTGTGCGTCAGGTGTATTGCGCGTTTGGTGTACGCCGGGCTTTCGAACAATTGCGCAGGCAGTTCACTGATCCGGTTGTGTAGCAGCTTGGCGGTATCAAGTTTGGAGTGGCGAACT
Organism: Pseudomonas sp. BF-B-26; assembly: GCF_019956495.1. Lineage (NCBI taxonomy): Bacteria > Pseudomonadati > Pseudomonadota > Gammaproteobacteria > Pseudomonadales > Pseudomonadaceae > Pseudomonas > Pseudomonas sp. BF-B-26. Next base: position 7,743 of record NZ_JAHBDP010000010.1, read on the forward strand.
ACGCTGTCGGGAATGCCGGTCAGGCCGGTACGGCTCAGGTCCAGGTAAACAAGCTCGGGCATGGATTCGACACTGGGCACCATAGTGAACGGGTTCTGGTACAGATCCAGCTTGACCAGTTTGTTCAATGAAGACAGTTTCGCCCAGTTAGCTGCATCGAACCTGATTGCGCAGTCGCTTAACACCAGTGCATCAAGGTTGGCCATCCGAGGAATGGCTTCGGGGAGAGTGGTCAGGGAAAAGCGTTTTAAATCGAGGCGGCGCAAGTTGGTGAAGCGTTGAAGAAACTCGGGGACACCCTGCACAGCACGACTGCCTTCAAGGGTTAGCGACGACACGTGGGAGAAATCGGCCGTCAGCGTGGGTAGATCACCAAGAATCGGCTCGGCGAATCTGAGCGCATAGCGCGGCGTGTCATTCGAGCCATCGAGGTCCCGTTCTGATTGTCGACGCCAGCTGCGCTGGATTTCCTGGGCCAGCAGCCTGCGATTGTGTTGAGCGGCCTGTCGTTCCAGTTCGCTCAGGGGGGCTCGGGTTTGCGGGTGGACAGTGGGCGAGTCATTTATCCAGGTGTTCAATTCCTGATGCAGTCGCGAGAGCTCGCGGGCCAGGCGTGAGAGCTCTACGCGAGCGCCATCGGGATGCGTTTGTAACTGATGAACGACAGACCGGAGTTCCTCCTCGGTAAGGCTGGGGTAAACCTCGCGAACACGCTCGTTGAGCGATGACGTCGGGGAGGGCATGCGCCGGTATCCATCTGAGCCGCCAGGCAAGCGCATGGTCGTCGGATCATAGAACGGTTTTCGATTGGGATTTTTTGCGAACAGCTTGCGAAGTGCCGGTTGGTTCAATGCGTGTTCGGCGATGCGTAGTTTGAGTGCCCGGGCATTTGTGATCGATGGGCTCAACGCATTGCGCTGCGCTTGCGGCAATGCCTGAAAAAGTCCCTGATAAAAATCACCGGGCACCGATTTGCTGTCTTGATAAACCTGATAGGTACCGTCTTCGGCGCGCACCAGCGTTTTCAGGTTCGTTGCATCGGCCAGGCCAATGCTGTCGCGCACAAGTCCGTTATAGGTGTAATCCCTCACTTCAATCCGCAGTTCGGCGGAAAAACCAGGTAGCGAATTCAGGCTTTGCAAGGCCAGTCGGTGGGTGTCGGTGTTGTCCAGAACGTCGGAATAAAGGCCTTCGCAAGCTCGGGTTGCGCGTACGGCCTCCATGGCTTTCAGAGCTGCCTCCTTCAGCCGCGGGGGCGTGCGACCGTTGTGCAGTAGGCGTAACTCGGTCCCGGTTGCATTGCTCACCAACTCTTGCGCGACATCGGTCGGCAAACCCCTCACATCGTCGAGCAATCGCTGAACGTGCCGATCATCGGTTTTTTCCTGTGCGCGGTAGCGGGTCTCGAACAGCGATTGGTGGTGCTTTCGGGCGAGTTCGGCCGTTTGTTTTCTGAAGGCTTGCGTTTGGTTTTGCGGTGCAGGCATTGGCGTGTCGCCGGGCCACGAGTCGTAGCTGCTCAGCAGTTGATGTTGCAGGGTTACATCGGCCTTGCGATAGCGCTCGGGTTGGTCGCTGCCGATCTGTTCGATAAAGGTTTCGATGTCCCGGTTGATCCTGAAGCGCTTGATCGTGTCTGTCAGCAGCGAAGGCGGACGGTAATGTTCGACATGCATTTCGCGCATGACGTCGTCGTGGTAACCGCTGACCCGCAGGATCTGTTCGCGCTCGGCGTTGGTGAACGACTCGACGCTATGGCCGAGGCGGCGCATGACCTTTTCCCGGTCCCAGTTCAGGGGTTGCTCCAGATCTGTATGCCAGGCGCCATGGTTGTTATGCAGCAGAGACGGTTGATAGGCATCGGTTCGGTTTGGATGCTCAATCTGAAACGTGCCTGGCGTCTGGTCGGGCTTCACGGCATACAGTTTTCCCTCCAGTGGCAGCAGCGTCTTGCCCTCGTTTTGATAAAGGCCGAGATGATCGGGTTTTACTCCTTCCGGCAAAATGAGTGCTTGTTCGTAAGGCTTGAGATCCGGCTTCCAGTAGCGGGTTTTTCCTTGGGGCGTTGTGACGGGTTTGAGTGGGTCGACAAGTGCAATAGCTTCACGAGAGAGCAGAGGGCTGAGAGTCCGGGCAGCGATGGCGCCGCCCACTGCAAATGTCCCCACCTGAACCACCGTTTCGACGAACGTCACCAGATGTCCGAGCGCTTCTTTTTTCAGCCCTTCAGCCAGGTCCACGATGCCTTCGAAGGTTTCGTCGAGTAACTGGTAGGCCATGTAGGCGAGCATCAATTCGCCGAGAAACGGGACGAAAGGCAAGGCAACGAACGTCGCGATTTCAAGGATTGTCGAGGCCACTTTGCTGAAGGCGTCCCACAATGCCCATCGCGCGTTGCTGTCGACAGAGGCGGTGGCGACGGCGAGTGTGCTTGCATCGTTGAGGATCTTGTTCAGCTGTCGCTGATAGAGATGGTTCCACAGGTCTGCTCTGAACGGGATCGCCGAAAACCGCAAATCAGGCTTGTCGATGGGCGTTTCACGCCAGCTCGGCAGTGGGTCGCCGTATCGGTGTTGTTGCCAGGTCACACTCTGGAGGCGACGGTCGAGGTCGGCGAAAAAATGTCCTCTTTCCTTGTGGTCGACGAAACGACTGAAGAACGTTTGATAGGCGGGCGAGCGCAATTTGCGGGTCAGCTCTGCCATGAACGCCAACGTGTCCGGGTATTCCTTGAGAGGATGCTCTGGATCATCGGGAATGTAGGCAATGATCCGTGTTGCCGTGCGTGCGCGCTCCAGGCTCGCCGCGAAAATGACAATGCCGGTCAGCGAGGAGGACATCATTGTCAGGTCGTGACCATACAGCGGTTGCCCACCCAGTCGAGCACCCGAACGCCCCTCCAGAATGCGCTGGATCGAGAGATGGGCATCCGCTGGAATGTCCTTTCGGATTTGCGCCATCTGCAGTGCAGATTTGAGTGCTGTTTTGTGCGAACCGATCACCTTCGATTTCAACACCGTGCCAGCTACCGGGTTGGACAGGCCCAGATTGTCTTTGAGGTAAGCGGTGTACCGGGCGCCGATGTCCAGTTCCCGGCATAACCGGGTAAAGGCCGGGATAGAGAGCTTTTGCTTGACTGCCGGCAGCGTATCGAACTGCCCTGTGGGTGAAGGTTGGGTGATGAACGTCGAGGCTGGCTCGTAAGCCCCTGCCGCTGTTTCCGATTCCTGGAAGTTATGCAGAGCGGCATCGAGCATCGACACGGTCCAGGTGCGCGCCGCGCCAGTCTTGATTCCGAAAATCGGCACGGTTTGAGGGATGTACAGGCGCAGGAAGGTGGTTTTGACGTCCAGATCCAGGTCAAACCGGGTTTTCAGGGCGTCGCTCAGCAGCGGTTCGGCGAAGGCTTGTGCGCTTTGCAGGTTCGACAGCATTGAGTCCAGACGATTTCGATGGGTCCAGTGTTCCTGACTGAGCTTTTTCAGCGACTGGTGCTGCAGCGGTGTTGCGGTGCCATGCCAGTCCTGCGTCATAGGCGTGGCGTTCTTGAGGGCGCTGTGTGTACTGGACGATGCCTCTAATACCCAGGCTGGCAGATTGTTGAACAGGTGATGGTAGTGATCGTCCGGTTGCGTAGCGGATTCGCTGCCTCCTGTAGTGGAAGGACGATCATTCTCGTATCGGCTCATGCGCTATTCCCTTAGCGTTTTGAATGAGCCGCCAGCAAAACAGACGATGATCGGTTCCGTGCGGTACATATTTACCGCACCGCTCGACAGCCCTGCCTATAACCTGTGCCGGCAGTTTAAACTGCGCCTTTGCGACGCTATATGTCGCATTGCCGTAAACCCGGCTGAAACCGGGGTTTGCGCTATAAGAAGTTGTCGCTTGGCGGCAAGGCCGGGCTGAAAACTGTCCTTACAATCCCCCCATCGCTCGCCAGTTTCAGGCGAGTGTTCCTCATCAGGAGACTCCGATGTCCGTTGAGCACGCTGCGGTACAACGCGCCGATTTCGACCAGGTAATGGTTCCCAACTACGCGCCTGCCGCTTTCATCCCTGTGCGTGGCGCCGGTTCCCACGTCTGGGACCAGTCTGGCCGCGAGCTGATCGACTTCGCCGGCGGGATTGCCGTTAATGTATTGGGCCATGCGCACCCGGCGCTGGTCGGTGCCTTGACCGAGCAGGCGAACAAGCTGTGGCACGTGTCCAACGTGTTCACCAATGAGCCGGCCTTGCGCCTGGCCCATAAGCTGATCAACGCCACGTTTGCCGAGCGCGCGTTTTTCTGCAACTCCGGCGCCGAAGCCAACGAGGCCGCCTTCAAGCTGGCCCGTCGCGTCGGTTTCGATCGTTTCGGCAGCGAGAAGTACGAAATCATCGCCGCGCTCAACAGCTTCCACGGTCGTACCCTGTTCACCGTGAACGTCGGTGGTCAGTCGAAGTATTCCGATGGCTTCGGTCCGAAAATCACCGGTATCACCCACGTACCGTACAACGATCTGGCCGCGCTGAAAGCGGCTATTTCCGACAAGACGTGCGCTGTGGTTCTGGAACCAATCCAGGGCGAGAGCGGTGTCATTCCGGCCGAACTCAAGTACCTGCAAGGTGCCCGTGATCTGTGCGACGCGCACCAAGCGCTGCTGGTGTTCGATGAAGTGCAGACCGGTATGGGTCGCACGGGCAAGCTGTTCGCCTACCAGCAATACGGCGTGATTCCGGACATCCTGACCACTGCCAAGAGCCTGGGCGGCGGTTTCCCGATCGCCGCAATGCTGACCACCGAAGACCTGGCCAAACACCTGGTCGTCGGCACTCACGGCACCACCTACGGCGGTAACCCGCTGGCGTGCGCTGTCGCGGAAGCCGTGATCGACGTGGTTAACACCCCTGAAGTGTTGGCCGGCGTCAACGCCAAGCACGACAAGTTCAAGGCCCGCCTTGAACAGATCGGCGAGAAGTACGGCCTGTTCACCCAGGTCCGGGGTATGGGCCTGTTGATCGGTTGCGTGCTGAACGACGCCTGGAAAGGCAAGGCCAAGGACATCTTCAACGCCGCTGAAAAAGAAGGCCTGATGATTCTGCAAGCCGGCCCGGACGTGGTTCGTTTCGCGCCAAGCCTGGTGGTTGAAGACGCTGATATCGATGAGGGTCTGGACCGTTTCGAGCGCGCTGCGGCGAAACTGACGCAAGCCTGATAGACCCTTCGACGCCTGACATTTTCAGGCGTCGAACCAAATTTTTGTACCGGGCTGGATCAAATGTGGGAGCGGGCTTGCTCGCGAAAGCGGTGGGTCAGACAGCAACGATGTTGACTGATGCACCGCTTTCGCG